>JBEIEI010000134.1:0-8070 GCA_040382975.1 Flavobacteriales bacterium | reverse complement strand
GTAAAATCTACAAACGGTGGGGCATCATGGACATCCGCAAGCGCAGGTTTAAGTGGTAACGTTAACTGGCTTTGTCCTTGGAAACAAGACCCGCAAACAGCTAACACCATTTATTGTGGATTATCTACCATTTGGAGATCTTCAAACCAAGGAACTTCATGGGCATCTCTAGCAGCCTTGCCAATAACAGCCGGGGCAGTTACTGAATTCGCAATTGCCCCAACAAATAGTTTAGTAATGTATGTAATAAAATCATCCGGGGTTTTTGTAACCTTTAATGGCGGAACTAGTTGGTCCAATGTAACTGGTACAATTCCGGTTGGTACTGCAGCACCCACATTTGTTTCGGTTGACGCCAGTGATCCTAATACCGCATGGGTAACTTTAAGCGGATATTCTGCGGCCAACAAAGTTTTTATGACAACAAATGGAGGTGCAACATGGACAAATGTTACCGGTAATTTACCAAATTTACCGGCAAATTGTATCGTTTATCAACCGGGCACAAATGATAGAATTTATGTTGGCATGGATGTAGGTGTTTATTATAAAGATAATAGTTCACCAAATTGGACGCTTTACAATATCGGCTTGCCAAATACTAAAATTGCTGATCTGGAAATTTCTCCGGCTGCACCGGGCTTGCTCAGAGCTGCAACCTATGGCAGAGGGGTTTATCAAGTAGATGTTATTCCTGTTACGGCACCTCCAAGTAGCAGTTTTACTTATACAGGAACAATTTGTTCTGGCGTTGCAACTACTTTTAATGATGTATCAACCAATACACCAACAAGCTGGAATTGGAGCGTTAACCCATCTGCAGGAGTAACAATTACAAGCCCTACCTCCCAAAACCCTAACATTACTTTTCCAAGTGCCGGCGTGTATTCTGTTTCGTTAAACGCAAATAATGCTTTTGGTCCGGGAAATATTAGTATACAAGCTGTTACCGTTACAGCAACACCTGTTATAGCCGTAACAGGAAGTGTACAAACAATTTGCAGCGGTAATCCGGCAAATATTACTGCCAGCGGAGCAACAACCTATTCGTGGAATACAGGGGCAATAACTGCTGCCATTGCTCCATTACCTGTTACTACAACCGTTTACACTGTTACGGGCTATAACGGAACTTGTTCGTCATCTAAATCAGCAACTATAACTGTAAACGCAACACCTACGGTAAATGTAACTAACGCATCTATTTGCATCGGTTCATCTGCAACCATAACGGCAAGTGGAGCTGCTAGTTATTTGTGGAATACAAGTGCTACTTCATCTGCCATATCTGTTACTCCGGCATTAACTACTGTTTACACAGTTACGGGTACAACAGGATCTTGTACAAATGTAAAAACTACAACAGTTACAGTAAATAGCACACCTACCGTAGTAGTAAATTCTTCAACAATTTGCAGCGGCACTTCGGCAAATTTAACAGCAAGCGGCGCCTCTACTTATTCGTGGAACACAGGGGCAACAACCGCTATTATAAATCCAAGCCCGGTTGTTACAACGGGTTACACAGTTACGGGAACTAATGGGGTTTGTTCATCCAATAAAACCACCACAGTGGTTGTAAATCCGTCTCCAAGTGTTAATGCTACATCAAACAACTCAATCATTTGTCAAGGACAACAAGTAACATTAAATGCAAGCGGGGCAAATACGTATACTTGGCAACCCGGAAGTGTATCGGGATCAACTATAACAGACTCACCTGCAGCATCAATCGTTTATACTGTTAGTGGTAGCGCGGCAAATGGCTGTGTTGGAACCAACACCGTTTCAGTGAATGTTTCGCTTTGTACAGGTGTGGCACAACTAAATGGAAACCTTGTGAATTACCATGTTTATCCAAATCCGGCAAAAGAGCAAGTTACACTGAATGTTACAACTACAAAGAGTTTAGAAATATTTGTTGAATTAATTGATGGTTCAGGAAAACTTTCTTTAAAACAAATTGTTAAGTTTGATAGAACAAAGAGTGAACATCAAATAAATATTTCTTCTGTAGCTAGCGGTGTTTATTTCTTAAAATTGGTTTCTAAAGAAGGAGATAATAAAACAATAAAATTAGTTAAAGAATAAATTTTAAAAATAACAATATTATAGTCCTAATAATTAACGCACAAAACAACAAAAATGAAAAAATCGCTAGTAATGCTTGGTTTAATTTTAGTTTCCAAAAACTATTTTAGCCAAAAATGGGTAGAAATGTCAACCCAACCAAATGCAAATTTATATGAGATACAAAAAGAATTTGAAAAGTCTTTTGAAGGTAAAGATCTATCAATAAAAAGTACCGGTTATAAGATATTTAAACGTTGGGAATATTTTGTTGCCCCACGCGTTTACCCTACAGGTGATTTGTCTGTAATGAACCAGGCAACAAAAAATTACGCCGATTTTTTAGCGCAAAACAATACTAATGGCGTAAGTAGTAACAAATCTACAAGTAGTAATAGTTCTGTGATGTCAGCCACTTGGGTTGCGGTAGGGCCTATAGGCGCGCCAACAGGTTCTGTTTTTGGATTACCAAGAAAGGCTGGTCGCGATAACTTTGTTACATTTCATCCAACAAATCCTTCAATTATGTTTGTAGGTGCAGCGGGTGGTGGTTTATGGCAAACTACAAACGGTGGAACATCGTGGACCACAAACACGGATAACCTTCCTGTTTTGGCATGTTCTGATTTAGCGATTGACCCTACTAATACAAATATTATGTATTTGGCAACTGGCGGTGCAAATGATCTTTTGTCTGCTTACCCGGTGCCATCAGACGGCGTTTATAAAACTACCGACGGTGGAGCTACTTGGGTGCCTTCAGGCTTAGGATTTACTCTTAATCAAGGAAGAGTAGTACACAAAATTGTATTAGATCCAACTAACTCACAAATTGTTTTTGCTGCAACAAATATTGGGATTTATAGAAGTATTAATGCGGGCGCCACTTGGTCAACCGTTAGTTCATTTAACTGCTGGGACCTTAAGTTTCATCCGGTTAATCCTACGATCCTTTATGCTTCAGGAACTGCATTTTATCGCTCTACAAATAGCGGAACAACTTTTTCAATAGTTACCAGTGGTATTCCAACTTCCGGAAGTAACAGAATGAATATTGCAGTAACTCCTACAAACCCATCTGCAGTTTATGTTCTTGCAAGTAAAAGTTCTGACAGTCAATTTTTAGGTGTTTATCGTTCTGCAAATGATGGTGTAAATTTTACAACAGCTTCTACCACTCCTAATATTATTGGAAATTCTTGTAACGGAACATCTACCGGTCAAGGTCAAGGTTGGTATGATCTAGCAATTGCTGCATCACCAATAAACCCAAATGAAATTGTTGTGGGTGGAGTAAATGTTTGGAGGTCTTTTGATGGCGGAACAAATTGGACAATGATTGGTTGCTGGAATAGTCCTAATCCATATATCCATGCTGATATCCATGAATTACAATACACATCAACAGGAACACTTTATTCAGCAAACGATGGAGGGATCTTTTCTTATAATGGAAGTCAGTGGGTTGATATAACTGCTCAAAGAAATATCGCCCAAATCTATAAAATAGGATTATCTGGATTAACTCCAAATAGATGGATCACAGGTCATCAAGACAATGGAACTAATATTAGAACTGGTGTAGGATCAAATTATGTAGCTAGTTTATCGGGGGATGGAATGGATTGTTTTATTGATAGAACGAATGATCAATATATGTTTGGTGAGCAATTTAATGGAAGTTTGAACAGATCAACAAACGGCGGTGTTAGCTGGACCTCTATAACAAGCGGTATTACCGGCGCAGGCGGATGGGTAACACCTTGGAAACAAGATCCAGTTACTGCAAATATGTTATACGCCGGATTTACTCAATTATTTAGATCAACTAATTACGGAAGCAATTGGACACAAGTAGGAACAACCGGTGGTGGTGGAACTATAGTTGAATTTGCTATTGCACCTTCAAACAACCAAGTTATTTATGTTTTATATGCAGGATCTATTCGTAAAACTATTAACGGTGGAACAACTTGGACGAATGTTACCAATGGTGTATCGGGCGGTCAATTTACCTTTATCACGATTGATCCAACCGATCCAAATACTGCTTGGGTAACCGTTAGTGGGTATACTGCCGGCAGTAAAGTTTTTCAAACAATGGATGGTGGAGCAACATGGATGAATATTTCTTCTAACCTTCCGAACTTACCTGCTAATTGTTCTGTTTACGAACCGGGTTCTAATGATCGTATTTATATAGGAATGGATGTTGGCGTTTATTATAAAGATAATTCTTCAGCAAATTGGACATTATACAATACAAGCTTACCAAATGCAGCAATCATGGATATGGAAATGAGCCCTGCAGCACCGGGAAAAATCTATGCTGCTACTTATGGTCGCGGTGTTTATGAGGCTAGTGTAATTCCTGTTACAACTGTGCCTACCCCTAGTTTTTCATTTAATGGAAGTCTGTGTGCGGGAACAAGTAAAACGTTTATAGACAATTCGTCTAATACCCCTACAAGCTGGAGTTGGACTGTTACACCAAATGTGGGTGTAACATTTAACTCAACAACCGTTCAAACGCCAACGGTTACATTTGCAAATCCGGGAACTTATACTGTTTCATTTATGTCAAGTAATAGTTTTGGTGCAGGACCTGTAAATACACAAACAATTTCAGTTGCAACAACTCCTTCAATTGTATTATCTGTTAGCTCATTAACGGTTTGTGATCAAGATCCAATTAACGTTACTGCATCGGGTGCTGCAACTTATACTTGGAGTAACGGAGGAGGCAATTCTCCTTCAGTAACCTATATTCCTAGTGGCGATTGGACATATACTGTTACAGGAGCAAATAGTGGATGCGTATCAACTGCAACATTTAATATTGTAAACATTCAGTGTGTTGGCGTTATTGAGTTAGGTGCAAATAATGCAAGCTTTAATGTTTATCCAAATCCTGCAATTGATAATATTAGTTTGCAAATGAATTCACCAAAAAATGTGGATGTAAGTGTTGAACTATATGATGTAGCAGGTAAATTGATCATTAAACAAAACGCAAGTTTCTCTAAAGACAAATCTGAATTTAAAGTAAATATTGCTTCGTTGCCAAATGGTATTTATTCTTTAAAAGTAGTTTCTAAAGAAGGAAGTTCTCAAACTTTAAAAATAGTAAAACAATAAGATCAATCTTGTTTTTTATCAAAAACCACGCTTTATTAAAGCGTGGTTTTTTTGCTTTAAAATAACACTCTGTACTGCGGAATAACAAAAAACCTTAACTGATAATCTGTTTTAATGGTTTGATTTTTTATATCGTAAGACTGTTGAAATACATTTGCATTTCTGGTTACATTCTGAATATCGATTGTAAATTCATGCGTTACACGCTTGGTATTAAAACGGTAACCCGGCTTAACATCTAATCTAAAGTAATCGGCATATTGTAATTCAAATGCTCGTGTACCATCTCTAACTTCGTCTTTCTCAGCCTTACTAGCTTCCAGATCTATAGGTGTAAAACGTTTTCCGCCGGCATAGGTCGCTCTTACATCTATACTTAAAACATGTTTTTGGTTGATCTTAAATTCTTTACCGCCTAACAAATTAAAAACATAGTTACCATTAAAAGCAGTATTTCGTGTTATATTATCGCTTCCTTTATATTTACTTTCAAATAAACTGCTTGTAAATAAAAGATAATAGCCTTTACTATAAAATTTTTCTAAGGTTATCTCAACTCCATAATTTTGACCGGTGCCTTTGCTCACTAAATTATTTACATTCGGACTATTAAAATCTGCACCTAAGTTTAATGCCGAAAAATAACTCGGGAAATTTTTTACTGGCGCATTAAAAATGTATTGATAATATATTTCTGTTTTTATTCTAAAATTTTGAGCAAAACTATTATCGTAAGCTATTACACCATGCGCGGCCCTTGTAAAGTCGAGACCTCTATTTGTCTCAACTGTTTTGCCATTAATTGTATCGCTGGCAAAATAAACGTAAATAGGTTGTAATTGACTGTGCAGACCTCCACCTAAGCTTAAGGATTGTTTTGAGTTTATAGAATATTTTAATCCAATTCGCGGTTCGATCGCATTTGAATTGTTAAGTAAAAAAAACTGATTGCTTATACCGGCATTAAATAATAAATTATCGCTGAATTTATGCTGCCATTGGGCAAAACCACGAATGAGAGCGGTTGTTCCTTTATAATTACGTAAAGTAACAAAGGTGTTTGTCCCAAAAAAATTATCATTACTGTCAACAAACAATGTATTGTATAATTCTGCATAAATACCGGTGTTTACAAAATCTCGCGAATTAAATTTTTTATTGTAAGTGGTGTTAACCGAATAGCGAATGTTTTTTGTGGTTTGCCTGTATTCGGGTTTTAAATTTTTTGGTGTTTTAAAAGAAGTATCAATTCTATCTGCAATGATGTTATTATATTGGCCACTTACCCCAATATTTGTTTTTATATAGGCATTGTTTTTAAATAAGTAAGTATGCGAAATTCCGCTTGCGCCCACGTTAGAGCGAAAATAAGTATCGCGCGCACTATAACCGTATATATCTTGTCCGGATTTTTTATCACTCTCTAATAAGGCTACATAACTTAAACCTCCGATTCCCCAAAACGAAAACTTGCCAAATTTTTCTGTTGCAAAGTCGGTTTTAAAAGTTATGTCTTGATATTGAGGCACAGCATCGCCGGTTCCAAAATCTATATTTAATGCTTTAAAAACTGCTAAGGTTGAATAACGGTAATTTACCAAGAACGAAGAATTTTTCTTTTTATTAAAAGGACCCTCTGCACCAAGCTCGAAACCGTTAAACCCCATTTGCACTAAAAACTCATGTTTCTCGTCATTTCCCTTTCTCATCTTTAGGTCAAACACACCCGAGGTTGCATTGCCGTAATCTGCAGCAAAGGCACCGCTCATAAAATCAGAATTATCTAATGTATTATTGTTTAATATGCTTATAGGGCCACCCGTAGAACCTGCGTTACCAAAGTGATTGGGGTTTGGTATGTCAAGCCCGTTCAATCGCCATAAAATACCGATGGGCGAATTTCCTCTGATGATAATATCGTTTCTTGAATCATTTGCACCGCTAACACCTGCAAAATTTGCTGCCATGCGGGCAGGGTCATTTCTGCTTCCGGCGTACCGAGCCGCTTCCTCGGCGCTAAACAAACGCGAGCTAACAGTGCTCATTTTATTATTGGTTTTAGTTTTGTCTTGTTCTGCAATTACTACAACCTCTTGGCCTTGAATAACACTTTCTTCTAATTCAATATTAGTAATAGATTCTTTTCCGGCATTTAAATTAATGGTAATGTACTTTTCTTTATAACTAATTACCTGAATTTTAATTTGTAAGCGACCAATGGCCACATTGGTAATTTTAAACTCTCCTTGTTCGTTTGTGCTTGTGCCAAGTAAAGGATTAGAATTAACTACTTGAATTATAGCGCCCGGTATGGGGGTTTGACTTTGTTTATCAACCACTACACCTTTTATTGTTTGAGTAATTGTTTGTGTGTAGGCGTTTAAAAATAAAAATGAAAAAAATAATATAAAGTACGGTTTCATTTATTTTTTAATTAAAGTTGGCAAATGGCGCACTTTTAAACATGGGTACTGAAAGGAACAACGGCTTGCGCTTATTTCCAAATAGGTCATTTTGTATTGCCCGTCCATTTCTATTGTTAAGTAATAATTTGGTTTCACCCATTCTTTTACTAAACAATCAGGAAAAAAATCTGACATTGGCGAGCCGTCTGGTGTTCTTTTGAAATGTTTCCAAGGCTCGTATAAATAATATCTGCCGGGAGGGTATTTTATAATAACGGTTCCGCTATCATTTGTTATTATACTATCTACACAATTACCACTTTGATAAATATAAAACCGTTGATTGGCTAAAGGCTTATCAACTTTTGAATTTTGAATTTCAGCATCTGTTTTGCACCTGCCGCTGCAATCGGGCTGGCCATATCTAAATTCAATTTCAATTTTCATTCTTTGTGCT
>JBEIEI010000133.1:0-8203 GCA_040382975.1 Flavobacteriales bacterium | reverse complement strand
GCACAAACTACCGATGGTAAAGTGTATGCCGCAGGATACGTTGGCGGCCTTTATAAAATAAACGAAAAAAATGATATTGAACCTTTAAAAAATAATGATTTAATTTTAAGCGACAGTAAAATAAGTTGTTTGTATGCCGATGATGAAAATAATCTTTGGATAGGAACCGGAGGAAAAGGATCTTGGTACTACAACGAAAAAACCGGATTAAAAAAAGTTGTGGACAAAAATAAACCAAACGCCACACTAAGCGGTGCTATCTGTTTCTTAAAAGATCAAAAAGGAAATCTACTAATTGGCACGCAACAAGGCTTGTATTTGCGCGATAAAAGCGCCAATATAAAAAAAATAAAAACCGAAAATTTAGTAATTAGCGCATTAAAACAATTTAATACCGACTCTATTATTGTTGGCACATCAAAAGGTGTGTTTCTATTGGATAAAGATTACAAAGTACATTTAATAAACAAAAAAGAATTTAATAACTCCTCCGTATTATGTTTAGCCATTCAAAAAGAAAATATTTATGTTGGAACAACTGATAAAGGCGTTTTAAACTGGAAGTTAAAAACCGGAAAAATAATAAATTACAATACCGAAAACGGATTACCAAGTAATTTCATTTACAGTATTTACGTTTCTGATAAGCAAAAAGCTTGGATTGGAACCGGCTTTGGAATAAGCAATTTACAACTAGATAAGAATAATAATATAACTGCAATAAAAAATTACGGTCGATCTGATGGTTTACTTGGCATGGAATGCAGTCATAACTGTTTATTAAAAGCGACAGATTCGAGTTTATGGTTTGGTACAACAAAAGGACTATTTCACTTTAATCCCTTTGCTGATATCACGGAAAAAAATCAACCGGTGGTGCTATTAAAGTCAGTTAAATTATTTTCTTCAGACATAACGGATAGCAGCTTGTATCAAAATTGTGAAACCTGGTTCAAAGTGCCGAACGGCCTTAAACTTCATTCAAACCAAAATCATTTAACGTTTGAATTTGGCGCTATCTATTTCACTAATCCCGAAAATGTATTATTTAAATATAAATTAGAGGGTATAGATAAAGATTATATGATAAGCAGTAACCCTTTTATTATTTACTCAGCCATTCCTCCCGGAAAATATAATTTAAAAGTTCAGGCCGTTACAAAAAGTGGTGTTATCTCTTCTAATGGTATTAACTATACTTTTGAAATAGAAAAAGCTTTTTACCAAACCCGTTACTTTCAATTATTAATAGTGTTGCTGTTAATTTCAACAGGTGCTTTAATTACCTATGTTACAACCCGCCGAAAACAAAAAAGAAAAGAAATATTAGAAAAAATACGCGAAGAAGAATTCTTAAAATTACGCCATCGCACAGCCGAAGATTTTCATGATGAAATGGGTAACCGATTAACACGGATTTCGATACTGACAGATATTTTAAAATCAAAATTAGAGCCAAAAGAAAGTGATACAACAAAATTGGTTGGACAAATAAAAGAAAACACGGCCGCGCTCTATAACGGTTCGAGAGATATTATTTGGTCGCTTAATTCAGAAAATGATGGCATTTACCAAATTGCAGAACGTGTTAAAGAAATTGGCGAAGAGCTTTTTCAGGATAGTATAATTGATTTTAATTGCGCGCATAATATTAAACCCGGCAATCCTCTAAAATTAAAGCTGGATTATAGCCGTAATTTAATTATGGTGTTTAAAGAAGCTTACAGTAACATTTTAAAACATTCTAAAGCCACTAAAGTTGGAATAAGTTTGGAGCTGATCAATAGCAAAGATCTTGAAATTAAAATTTGGGATAATGGCGCCGGCTTTGATTCGCAAGTGATACAAAAAGGAAATGGCATTAAGAATATGAAAAACAGGGCTGGAAGAATGAACGGCGAAATTTCTGTAAATTCAAATTTGCAAAAAGGAACTGAAATAACTATTTCATTAAAAAACATTTTTATTTAATTACTATGGAAAATAAGGAGCCAATTACAGTTGTTATAATTGAAGATGACGAAACGATAAGAACCGGTTACACCTATTTAATTAATGCAAATAAAAATTACAAAGTATTAAACGCCTACTCTAACGTTGAAGATGCACTTACGCATTTAGCAGAAGATAAACCTCAGGTAATATTATTAGATATTGAGTTGCCCGGAATAAAAGGTATTGATGCGCTTCCAAAAATAAAGAACATCCTTCCTAAAACGCACATTATAATGTTAACGGTGTACGACAGCGAAGAAACTGTTTTTGAAGCCTTAACAAAAGGCGCTGCAGGTTACTTAACAAAAAGTAATAATACCGAAAAAATAATTGACGCCATACAAGAAGTTGTAGATGGTGGCGCTCCAATGAGTATCAACATTGCAAAAATTGTTATACGCTCGTTTCATAAAAACCAAAACTCACCCTTAACAAAACGAGAGACTGAAATTTTAGAACAGGTTGCCAATGGTAAAAGCAGAAGTAAAATTGCCAAACAAATGTTTATTGATCTTGAAACTGTAAAATCGCATATTAAAAACATTTACGTAAAACTAAATGTGCACTCTCGCGAAGATGCCATTAAAGAGGCAAAAAACAACAAATATATTTAGCGATCACTATTATTTGATCGCCAATTAAATACTTGCTTACTCTAAAAATAGAAATTTATTTTCTTGATCTCTTATAAAAAAAATGTCATTTCGATTGCCTAAATAAATGGCTCTCGAAATGACAAGTTTTAATGTGTGAGTTGTTATGAAACTAGAACTTACACAACTTAATGTAATTGCTTACGCCGCCACGATTTAATATCAGCGTATAAATTCCGTTTGCAACACCTTCAATATTTATTGTTGAATTAAATTCGCCCGTTTGTTTTCCAAAATCACCATTCTTAATTTCTTTTCCACTAATATCAAATATCCTGTAACTCACATCATCATTATTTAAACCTGATAACGCCAAAGTATATAACCCGTACCCTGGATTTGGAAAAACTATAAAGCCGATATTTTGGCTAATTGCTGAATTACTTTCAACACCGGTTATAATTGGACAAGCAAACACTCCGGGTGTTTTTTGTATCGCATTCGCTCTTCTTCCAACAGAAGATAATGGGCCGCGAGAGCGAACGCTAAACCAATGTGTTTGTGTACTTAAGGTATTTGGTATTACAAAAGATGTAGTAGTTGATGTACCTACTGAATCCATATACATACTACCCAATTTAAAAATATCGTATGATGTTGCACCGGCTGCTGCGTTCCATGTTAGTTTTACAGAATCGGGACATGCCCATGCAACATTTATACTTGTTGGTAAAGGAATGATAGAAAAACTAGTATCGCTTTCTGCAGAATAAATACCGCGGCTAATTCTTACTTTACATTGCCCGGATACTGTATTTGGAACTGTCCAGTTAAAATATCGTTCTGCCCCTGCAATTGTAGAACTTATAGTATTCCACGTAGTGCCGTTATTATTTGTGTATTGTAGGGTTTGTGTGCCTGTAGTTTCTAAATCATCCCATCGAATAGTTTCTGTTTCGTTTGGCACAAAACCTTCACCGCCGATAGGATAAATCATCGTGTAACCATCCATTTCAAATATCCAAGTAACATAATAAGTTTGAGGCCCCATAGGTACAGATGCACCATTAACAGTGAGAACATAATTACCGGGAGTTGGATTATTGATCGTAACTTGTTCATGGTTATTACGAACATCAACACCTGGAATTGCGATTGAATTTAAATTTGCGGCAGTTGGGGTAAAATTTAAAATTAAAGGGTTAAACACCGTTGCTGCAGGGCTGGTTACAGTTGTATTTAAATTATTTACTAAAGCAACGCTTGCGTTTACAGCAGCTTGGTAATCGTGCCAATAGGTCATAACTTTCATTTTTCTAACACCGGCAGGTACGGCAATGGTATGTGTATTTACACCGGCATTACTAATAGTAGCATTAAAATAATCTGCAGCTTCAATTGCTTTAACCGCCTTTAAAGCATTTACCCTACCGTAACCATAACTAAAATCCGGACCGGGATTTCCAAGATCGTCGGCAGTGTTCATAATAATTGCTTTCATTAATGCACTTGGAGGATTGTTGTTACTATTAAACGTTCTATAAGCCTCATACAATTGTCCAAATATTCCGGCAATGCCAGGACAAGACATTGAAGTACCTGTTTTTAATCCATAAGTATCAGGATTTATTGTTGAATTTACATTTGTACCAACTGCGCTAATTTCCGGTTTTAAACGACCGTCGTGCGCTGGGCCTCTACTAGAAGAACTATTTCTTACATCAAGGTAATCTAAATTTGCAACGGCAATAGAATTTTTTGAATGTTTATGACCACCTGTTACATTTCCCCAACCTGCACCTGCACCATAGTTACAATTGGAAGTGCCGTTATTTCCACCAGAAAACACATGAATCAACTCAGGCATATTAAGATTTTGAATATCTAACTTTTGTGCTCTAGTTGTATATCCGGCATTACATCCATCAGAATAAGATGTTGATATCACTCTAATTCCTAAAGATCCGTAATGGTTCACAATGCTATCAAAACCCTGATAAGCCGGCGAGGCATTATAAACATAAAGCTCCGCGCCCCATGCCATTCCTCTTGTTAGTGGATTACGATTACCTGCACCCATAATAATTCCTGCACAATGGTCACCATGATCGCCAATATTATTTGTCATGAATTGATTAGGCAGCCTGCCTTGGTAATCAATGTGCGGCCCAATGATGCCATCATCCTGTAACATTATTTTTGAACCTGTACCATTATATTTTCTTCCACCTGAATAATCGGTAGCAATGCTATTGCTTCTGTGCGAAGTTCTGCCAACATTATTTTCCGGTTGAGGAACATCATCAACTAATTCGGCCGAACAAACAAAGGGTTGGTTAACAAAATCAAGAATTTCGTTTTTATTTACCCAAACTACAAACCAATGCATGGTTTTATCTTCGAAGGTAATTTTATAGCCGTTTGCTTTTAAGTAAGACTTCATTTCATCAAAAGAAATATTCGCATAACTTGTAAAGCTAATGCCAACATTATTGCCTTTTATAGCATACCCCGGAAAATTTTTTTCGTTAATTGCAACGTTAAGTTCGTTTAATAATTTGTATTGCGGTTTAATGGAATAAACGCCTCTAATACCAAAAGCAGAAAGCTCATTTAAATTTACATTTTGTTTTATTGAAGCAATAAAAGTATTGGTTGGCAAGTAAAGTAAAAGATCAACACCCTTTTCAATAAGTTGTTTTTTTTGTTCGGTAGACGGAATACCGTAAAATTGTATATAGCGATAATAATTACCATTAAAGATCTCGCCCTGCGAAAGGGTTTGAGAGTTTAGTCTATCAAAATTTGCGGGTAGAGAAATTGCTCCGTTAGATAGCAATAAATCATACTGTTCGCTTTTTTGTGCAACACAAAATAATTGAATTATTGCAGCTGATACTATGAGTAGTGTTTTTTTCATCCTTTTATTTTAATTATTACAGCACAAGATATAAACTCGAATAGACTTATCCTATTTAAACAATTGAATAACTGCGATATTAACATCTAAAAATTTATATTGTTTAAAAACCTAAAACAAACTAATCAGGAATTATCTCAGAATTTTCCTTACGAATGCAACCGTAAAATAACTCATTAAAAAAACACCCGAAAAACCTTCTAGTGCCGCTAAAAACTTTAAAGGTCCGTGCGGAAAATAATCCCCATACCCGATAGTAAAAAATGTAATAGCACTATAATAAATGCTATTCCAGAATTCCTGAAAGTGATTTAAGTTTTGAGGTAAAGTACTTTCTATTGAACCAAAAAAAGGTAGATAGGTTGTGGATAGATAATAAATGATGCCAAAAAGAAACACTGTAAACACAGCGTTTAATAAAACCCTTGTTGGTGCAGTACCATATCTACCAACAAAATCAAAAATATATTTTTGAAAATAATATTTCGGATAGGCTAAAACTTTATTTATCAATGATCGTTCTCTGTCATCATTCAAATTGGCAATAGCCTCACAACGTTTAAATTCAATGTACGCAGCGTCTTCATCCTCATACTGACCATTTACTCTAAAATTTTCTTTGAGTATCCTAAACTGTTCCGCTTTTTGAAAATAATTGGTTTTCTTTTGATTGTAAACCAGATCGCTTACTTGATTCTCTCGCCAATTAATAAATAGTCGCCCTAAAATGCGGGCATTGGTTAAATTCAATTCTCTTATATGAACAGCTCTTCCTTCGGGTTTAATATCAATAATATCGCGAACAATGGTATTTGAAAGATTTGCGATCTTACATTCGCTGAACCTTAAATCTACATAACAATTAAACGGGCAACTTCTAAATGAGATATGGGCGGCTTTTGAATGATTAAAACTTAATGTACCGGTACCAAAATCAACATGATCAAAAATAGCTTCTCCATTTGCAAAATCACTCTGATCAAAGCTTTTAAAGCCTTTACCAAAAACCGAACCTTTAAAATTCACCTTTCCGTTTCCAAACTCAACACCTTCAAAAGATACATCGCCATCATTAAAGTCTACACGTTTAAAATCTATTCGCCCTCCACCAAACTCAACATTTTTGAAATCTTTTTTTCCTTTACCAAAACGTGAGCGCTCAAAAGAAATATTTCCTTCAGAAAACTTTGCAAATTTAAAATCAATTGTGCCTTCCCCAAAAATGGTATTTTTCAGATCAACATGACCATTACTAAAATTAGCATCAACAAAACTTAAATTACCATTGCCAAAATTAGTTCCGGCAAAGGATATATGACCATCGCCAAACTTTACAGATTTAAAATTTGTAGTACCGCTTCCAAATTTTGCATGCGTAAAATAAACATCACCATGCCCAAAATCCGAATACGAAAAATTGGCATTGCCGTTACCAAACACACATCTATTAAAAACAGTAGATCGTCCTTCAAACTTCGAATAACTAAGATCTGTTGAAGCCTCGCAATCAAAAAAAGTATACTCGGCATTAAGATCTTGTATTAAAATATAGTCCTCTTTATCCTTCCCTTTTAATTCGCGGTATTCTGATAAAGAAAGATCTTTAACGTAAGCGTTTTGTAAATTAATTTGGGTGCCATTATCCAACCACTTATAAACGGTTTCTTTAGCAATAACGTTTAATTTTAATCGTGTTACTTTTTTATTGTTCTCGTCATAAAAAGTTACAACAGCCATTTGATCGGCGGTATCAGGACTATCCTCAATAGAAACGGAGTAACGTAAAATATGATCTTCGTGTAACTGACTATCTAACATAAATAGAAATTGCTGTTGGGGAGTGAATTTAATTATTTGTATTTAATTTGACTATTTAAATACAAAATAAGGCTTTAAAGAAAATCTATAAAAACAAAAAAGCCCCCAAAAGGGAGCTTAATTTTGCGGACTGGACGGGACTAACACCTATCGAATTGAACTTTTTTAATCCTATCTCTGTATATTACAATTTACAAGGGTTTAAACAAATAAACAGATAAGAACGGATAACAGAAATTAAGTAAAATTAATTAAAACCGACAACCAAAACGACAACCTAACGAATAAAGGGTTATATTTGAATGTTCAATAAATCCAACAAATGGCAAAATTTAATTTCAATCTAAGAAATCCACAAACGAAAACTAAGGAATCTAAACAGGTTAAAACCCCTGTTAACTTTTTAATTCGTTGGAATAATAACAAACTTGTATTCCCTACAGGATTAACAATTTTGCCAAAAGACTGGGAAACGGATAAAACAAAAGGTAAGAAATACCAAAGGGCAAAACCAACCTTTACCGAACACCCCGAATTTAATTCAAGTTTAATTCGTTTAGAGGGTATTGCAGATAAAACCTTTAATCGTTTCGTGAATGAAAACAACCGACAACCAACGGTTAAAGAATACAGAGATTTACTTATTAAAACTATAAACCCAAAGACTAACAATAAACTAGACTTCTTTAGCTATTTCGATAAATTCATAAAAGAAAGTGAGTTTAAAACAAACGATAAAACAAAAAAGATTTACTCACCCGCTACAATTAGTATTTATAACACAGCCCTTAACCACCTTAAGGAATACGCAAAAAGTAAAAAGAAAAGGATCGATTTTGATACCATAGATTTAGACTTCTATTATTCATATTATGAG
>JBEIEI010000132.1:0-8224 GCA_040382975.1 Flavobacteriales bacterium | reverse complement strand
AGGCTTATAGGAATAAATATTTAGAAGTGTTTCAAAATGCTAAATCATCTCGATAATTATTTTTTCTCTCTCGATGAACCGCACAGAAGTTGTTTATTGTTTTTGCGGCATTTTATTTTAGAGCATTCTACAGACTTAACCGAACAATGGAAATTCAATACACCCTTTTATTATTTTAAGGGCAAATGGTTTTGTTACATCTCTTACCATAAAAAAACCAAAAAAATTTACATCGCTTTTATTTTAGGTTATAAAATGAAACATAAAAAATTGGTAAGCGAGGGTAGAAAACAAATTAAGGTTTTTTATATCGATCCTGAAAAGGATATTGATGTTAAAAGTTTAAAGGCAATGCTTAATGAAGCGAGTAAGTTTTATAAGTAGGCCTTTACTTGATAGCTTTTAAACTCAAGTCTAAACTTTTTATATGATGCGTTAAGGCACCAATTGAAATAAAGTCAACGCCACATATAGCGTAATCGGCAATGTTTTTTTCTGTTATGCCACCCGATGACTCCACTTCAAATTTACCGTTAATTAATTTTACAGCTTCTAAAGTTTGTTTTGGGGTATAGTTATCTAACATTATGCGTTGAACGCCACCGTGCGCTAAAACTTTCTTTACATCATCCAGGTTACGAGTTTCAACTTCAATAGCTAATTTCTTTTTTGTTTTTTTTAAGTAGCTATTTGCTGCGTCAATGGCCTCAATAATACCGCCGGCAAAATCAATATGATTATCTTTTATTAAGATCATATCAAATAAACCATAACGGTGATTAGCGCCTCCGCCAATAACAACCGCCCATTTTTCAAAAAAACGAAAACCCGGTGTTGTCTTGCGAGTATCAATTACTTTTGCTTTAGTGCCCTTGCAGAGTGTTTGTAAATCATCTGTTTTAGTTGCAATGCCACTCATACGCTGCATGATGTTTAAAACAAGGCGTTCGGCCGTTAAAAGTTTTTGAGTGTTGCCTTCAATAATAAAAGCGATATCGCCTTTTTTAACGCGGGCACCATCTTTAATAAAAACTTTCAGCTTAAAATTTTTGTCTACTTGTTTAAATATCTTTTCTGCTGCGGTAAGTCCTGCAATGATCCCATCTTCCTTTACTAACAAATGCATTTTACCTTTATGGTTTTTTGGAATGGTAGATAATGAAGTATGATCGCCATCGCCAACATCTTCAATAAAAGAGTCGAGAATAAATTGTTTGAAATTAAAATGCTTTTGGTGGAGTTTAATAAAATCAGTCATTGTCATTCTCTATTCGAAATTGCGCAATTAAGTTTTGTCTCAGTAAAATTGAAACTCTAAACTTACCGTTACTTGTTTCTAAAGTACCGGTAATATATTGTGCGCCATTGTTTACAGAACTAACATGACTAGACGAGAAAGCCTTAACCGGATGTTTTTCAAAAAAGAAATTTAAATTGGCCTCTGCCTGAGATTTACTCAATACATCTTCTTGATTGATGATCTTTATAGAAACTTTTTCGTTAAAATATTTCACTAATTCACTTGATTTACCTTGCTTTAAAGCAGCGACAATTTCTTCGCTTGGCTCAACACCGGCAAAAAAGAAAGTAAAGATGAAATAAAATATATTTATGGCTATTTTCATTTTATATGTATTACAAATTTAATAATTTTTTTGCACTTTTAGCAAATGAAGATCTTGTTACTTCAAATTGATAAAACGCAGGATAGTTATATAGCCGAGGGTATTGAAATATATACTAAGCGACTAAAGAACTATTGTGCCTTTGAAATGGTTACAATTAATGTGCCAAAGGCCGTGCGGCAGCGCTCGCACAATGAGCAAAAAATGGAGGAGGCAAAGCTTATTTTAGCCGCAATTTTACCCGAAGATCAGCTTGTGTTATTGGATGAAAAAGGAAAAGAGTATTCTTCTGTTCAATTTTCGAACTTCATCGCTCAAAAGCAAAATGCTTCAGTTAAACGTTTGGTTTTCCTTATTGGCGGGCCTTTTGGCTTTAGTGAGACGGTTTACAACAGGGCAAATTTTAAGATCTCTTTGTCGCAAATGACCTTTTCTCATCAAATGGTGCGATTGTTTTTTGTTGAGCAGTTATATAGGGCTTATAGTATTTTAAAGGGAGAAAAGTACCATCACGAATAAGCGTTAAAAATCTATAAATTAATCAAAAAAGGTCCAGCTGATGCCAAATCTAAAGGCTCTGTCTGTTTGATAATAGCCTTGTGTTAAGGCATAATTTGGTCCGGCAAAACCATACAGCGCATTTTCAACTTTTAAAAAGAATGATACAGGACGTATTCTAGCGTTTAAATACACATCTAAAAAAGGGTAGGGTTCTGTTTTAAAACCTTCTTGTAAATAAAACGCTTGTGTTGCCGGCATGTATCCATAAGAGTCAAATGATTGATAAGCTTGCAACTGAGCGCCAATTTGTAGTTGAAGGTTGTTTTTAAATAAAATGCCGGTGTAAAATAATTTTGCTGTGCCTTGATTTTTCGGTAAGCGAACATAAGTTGTATTAGATGTATTTTGAAATACATAATTTAAGCCCACGCCAATATGTTTTAAAAACACTTTGGTAAAATTTAGTTTTACACCAATGTTTGTTAGAGGCTTAGAATATTGTTGCGGCAATGCAACATTATCAAAAAATAAATAATTGGTGGTGTTCTGAATAAAAACAGATGACGAAATATATTTATTTAAATTAAATCCTAACACTGCTTGCAATTGCTGCTGGGGTTTATAACCGTTATTGAACCAAGTAAAATGATTACTGACCCAATTGTTGTAGATGTGATCTGCCGAGCGACTTTCGGCTAATAAATTAAAATAAAGTAATCTGCTTTTTACCTTGTTAAACGAAAAAATGGTTCTGCTTTCTGCTTTGTAATTTCCTGCATTTGCACCTTCAAAAACATATTGAAAATTTAAATAAGACTCCAAGTCTTTTCCGTTTGTTTTTAAAGAATCTGTTGCGGCAAAAGTCTTTCTATAAGCTATATCCGCATTAGCAATGTGGTTGTAAAATAAACTGTCTGTTTTTTGCCAAACCCGGTTTATCTCATTTTTATAACCGATCGAAAAAGCAAAGTTTGAATTTGTTGTAACTGCAGAATAATTAATTTCGTTAAGCATCTTAATTACATGACTACTATCGCGTGTTTTGACAGTGTCTAAATACATAAGTGTATAATATTTATCAATTGCCAGATTATCGTCTTTGTATTTATAACTATTAGAGGCAATTGTAGATTTTAATTGAATAAAGTGATTTGTTTGTGTTGTTGAATCTTGCTGTTTGTTAATTCTAAAATAGGGATTAAACATACCCTTTAGTTCTTTATTCTCTCTGCTTGCGCCGGTTAATCTTGTTGTAAATAATTCTTTATTTCTAAGAAAGGTCCCTTCAGTAAGCGTGTCTCCAACTATCCCGCCGTTTTCTTTATTTTTATTGCCATTGGCAAGTATATAAAAATAATAACCCGATCGCTCATTTTTTGTGGTGTAATTACTTGTTAGAAAAAAGTTATTTGTATAGGATTGCTGCTTTAGGTAAAAACCTTGGGAAGTGTAACGACTAAATTTTAAGGTGATATTTATTTTGTCTTTATAAGTATGTGTAAAAAGCATTTTAAAGATCTGAAATTTTTTGCTTCCTGCTATACCGGTAAGGTTGGCGTATGGGCCTTTTGAACGATAGTATTCTATTTGGTTTTCGGTGAAAACGTCATTTTGGTAGGGTGGGGTATAAAAATTAAAACCAAGATTGTTGGTTCCATAGGTAAGTATATAGGTAGGCGATGGTAAGCCAATATTACCTAAAAAATTTCGCGGAAAATAAGAATGTAAATTGTTGATTACCGTGTCTGGGTATGCATAACGGTACTTCGAAATAACATTGTTTCTTTCTTGTTTAGACTTTAGATATTTTTGATCGGTAGAGTAATAAGATTGCGCCTGTGAAAAAAAAACGAAACAACCGAATAACAAAAGCCATGTTTTTTTTAGAAAGGATCGTTTTTGTTTAAAAAAATCAGGCATGGATGTTTTAAAGTAAATTACTTAGGTAAAACTAATAAAATTTTACTTATAAAAATTTAAAGAAAGTTAAATGGTGGTGATCTAATGATTAAAGTGGCTTTAACCCTTTACTGATTTTTAAAATCTGTCAAAAAAATGTTCTTCCACATCGAAGGTTGATTTTAAACCAACCTCTTTATAATCGGTAGATAACCATTTTTCAGCAATTACCCTGCCTCTGTTTTTTAAGTCCAATAAAAATTCCCAAGAGGTATTCATTTTACTGCTGTAACTTAATTGACTGAGTGCATCGTAGCCACTGATAGTATGAACAAAGATCTCGCGATTTACTTTTTCGTCTGATTTTAAAATTCCATTTCTTATTAACTCATTACGGTAATGAATTAATTTCATCTCGTTAATTAAACTGCTGTTAAATGAAATTTCGTTTACTCTATCTGCTATGTCTCTTGCCGTTGTTGGCACAGAGTTAATATTAATAGAATTTATTTTTACAAGAACGATATCTCTCAAGTTTGTATTAGTGATGATAGGGAAAATAGGAGGATTTCCCATATAACCACCATCCCAGTAAAATTCACCATCAATTTCAACGGCTTGAAATAAGAAAGGTAAGCAGGCCGAAGCCATTACCGAATCAACCGTGATTTCTTTATTAGAAAATATTTTTGCTTTATTGGTTTTTACATTCGTTGCGCAAATAAATAATTTCTTTTTATTGTAGCGGTGTAACTCTTCAAAATCAATAATATTATTTAAAATATCACGAAGTGGATTATAGTTAAACGGATTAAAATTGTAAGGCGAAAGCACTTGTGTAATGGCGTTAACCATCATGTAACCTGCACTGTTATAGATATCACCATTGCCGTAGGCAGAATCCATCATGCCCGGCTTAAATAAAAAACTACCGCTTAAGGCAACTTTTTTCCAAAGTTCTTCTAACAGTTCTTTGGCCTTTGTAGGACCGCCAATGTGCAAGCCGTATGCGCACGTAACCGCGTTTACAGCACCGGCACTTGTTCCGCACATAGCTTCGGCAACTATTGCATCTTCTTCTAAAAGTCTATCCAAAACTCCCCAAGTAAAAGCGCCATGCGCTCCACCACCTTGTAAGGCAATACCAACATTTTTTTTCTCTAAGTTCATTTAATTTTTTAGAATATCTTATAAATGTAAAATATTAATAGCGATGCAGGAATCTTTTTGTCAACAAATATGCGTGTTTAGGCTAAAAATAGCCGCAAATATCACCTAAAGTTCGTTTAGGCCTTGAATTGCCGCCTCAAAATTGGGTTGAATTTTTAAGCACATGTTATAATCTGCTTTCGCACTTTCTTTATCTTTTAGTTTAGAATAGGTATATCCTCTGGCAAAATAAGCTTCTACAGAATTTGGATTTAAGGCTATAGCATTAGTAAAATTTTCTAAAGCATTTTTATTATCTTTTTTAATCTCTAAATAAATTGCCCCAAGATTATAATAGCAATTTTCGCAATTTTTATTTTTTGATAGAATAGATTTGTATTCAATGATCGCTTCATCAGTTTTTCCAAGATCTTGTAATAATTTTGCTCTGGCATAAATGGTGTTTTCGTTATACGGGTTAATTTTTATGGCATTGTTATAGTATTCAAGTGCAATAGGATTTTTTCTGGCAGAATACATTACCGCAATATCAATAAAAGCATTTTCGTATTTTATATCCTGTTCAATAGCAGTTTCTAAACTTGAAATCGCTCTACCTGTATCGCCGCTTTCTCTATAAATACTGCCTTTTAAGTAATAGGCTTTTGCAGATCGGTCGTTAATTTTTAAAGCCTTGTTAACGTAATCAATACCTTTTTGATATTGTTTAACCAAATAATATAACTCAGATAATTTTAATAAGGCATCTACGTTATCAGGAAATTTTTTTTCGATTATTTCTAAAAGGTCTTTTGCCAAACGCGTATTATTTTGGGTGTAATAAGCGTCAACTAATGTCATATAAAAATTAGCTTTCGTAGTGTCCATTTTAATGGCACGCTTAGCATCGTTCACAGCCTCGGGTAATTGCTTTAAAGAAATATAAATGGTTGCTCTAGTGTTATATAATTCAGGATCATTTGGATTTTTCAGCAACTCTGCATTAATTGCCTTTAATTGCGGCGAATTTAATTTTATACTCAAACTATCGGCAATTTTATTTTCGCTTTCAGTTGTTTCGTTAGACCCACTTTTGCACGAATTTAAACTCAGCAAAAAAAGCGAGACAAGGGTGAATAAAATAAAACGCTGTTTATTTAAATTAAAGTTCATTTGCAGTGGCGATTAATTCGGCGATATCTAATACTTTGGTTTTTTCTTCTTTATTAAAATGTTTCACGCCGTCTGTCATCATGGTGTTACAAAACGGACAACCAACAGCAATTACATCCGGGTTTAAAGCTAAGGCTTCCTCTGCACGTTCAACATTCACTTCCTTATTTCCTTTTTCTGCTTCTTTAAACATTTGCGCACCGCCGGCACCACAACATAATCCTTTTGCTTTGCTGCGTTTCATTTCCGCTAATTCTGCATCAAGTTTTTGAATGATCTCGCGCGGCGCTTCGTAAACATCATTGGCTCTTCCTAAATAACAAGGGTCGTGAAAAACAATTTTCTTGCCTTTAAATTCTCCACCGGTTACTTTTAATTTGCCTTCATTTATTAATTCTTGAACTAATTGTGTGTGATGAACCACTTCATAGTTACCGCCTAAGGCAGGGTATTCATTTTTAATGGTATTAAAACAATGCGGACAACCGGTAACTATTTTTTTTATGTTATAGCCATTCATCACAGTAATGTTTTGCATGGCCTGCATTTGAAATAAGAATTCGTTTCCGGCACGTTTTGCGGGATCGCCTGTGCAGCCTTCTTCTGATCCCAAAATGGCAAACTTAATATTTACATGATCTAAAATACGAACAATAGCTTTAGTGATCTTTTTTGCGCGATCATCGAAACTTCCGCTGCAGCCAACCCAAAATAAAATTTCAGGAGTTTCACCGTTGGCAAGCATTTCTTGCATTGTTGGAACTTTAATTGTACTCATATTTTATTTTTTTTAACCACTTAGGCACTTAGACCACTAAGTTGCACTAAGTTTATTTTTGTGTATTATTCTTTTGGTAATTTAGAAAATTCTTCTGTTACTAGCGGTACCAATTGTTTAACAATGTTTTCACTATTAAAATTAACCAATAAACCCTTGTGTATTTTGGCTAATTTAAGGTATGATAATAATTGCGCATTATAAAGAGGAATCATTGTTTCTACAGCCTTTAATTCAACAATAATTAAATTATTTACCAATAGGTCTAGTTTAAGTGCCCCGCCTAAATCTTTTCCTTTATAACTAACCGGCACTCTTATTTGAGACTGCACATATAAATCGTTGTTTTTTAATTCTTCAATTAAGCATGAGTGATATACTGATTCTAATAATCCTGGACCTAAATGTTTATGAACTTCTATTGCGCAACCAACGATCTTGTATGAAATATCGTTAATGTATTTTTGAGTTATCAAAACACTTTCTTTATCAATAAATTGTTTAGATAAGGTTTGCATTAATAATATTGTTTTGATGATATCATGAATTTATCTACTTAGTGTTTCTTGTGCCCTTTGTGTCTTAGTGGTTAACCTTCATTGATCCAATTTGCACGATCGGCCTGGCTAAATTGCCATGGTGCACCATTGTTCGCAATATTGGTAAACATGGTATTTAATTCGCTCGGACTATTACTTTCTTCCATCACTAAATAACGGCGCATTTCAATAATAATTGCAAGTGGGTCTATATTAATTGGACATTCCTGCACGCAAGCGTTACATGAATTACAGGCCCAAATTTCTTCGTGTTTAATGTAATCACCTAATAACGATTTTCCATCATCTACAAAGGTTCCTTTATTAGCATCAATATTTTTTCCAACTTCTTCCAATCTATCACGCGTATCCATCATTATCTTACGCGGCGATAATAATTTACCGGTAAGGTTTTGCGGACAAGCAGACGTGCATCTTCCGCACTCGGTGCAGCTATAAGCATCCATTAAATTTTTCCAGTTAAGATCCTGTACATCTTTAACACCAAAGCGTACCGGATTATTTGGATCGGTTTTTTGGACATAAGCCGGATCAAAATT
>JBEIEI010000131.1:0-8282 GCA_040382975.1 Flavobacteriales bacterium | reverse complement strand
CTTTTTGATTTTCACGAAAACGAGTATATAACAAGCTTAAATTATTATAAATACTTGCCATTTTATTTATATTGTTAACTTTTTCGGCTATTGCTAAACTTCGAAGCTGATATTCTAAAGCCTTTTTATCTTGATTAAGCGAAATATAGATAGCACCAATATTTCCTAATGCTACGAGAATAGCTTCAGCATTTTTTTTTGATTCACCAAGTTGTAAAGATTTTTGATAATAATCAATGGCTTTTACATAATCCCCTTTCACCTGAAAATAAGATCCCATTAAATTTAAAATTTTGGTTTGTATTGTAGGGGAAACAGAATTTTTCGCATACACAAAGGCATGTTTTGAGAACATATAAGCCGAATCGGGATTTGAATACAAATAATCCCAAGCAAGATCGTAATAGATAAAAAACTTTGCGCTATCGCTGGTGGATGGACTTTTTGCAATATTAATTAAAGAGTCAAGCTTCGATGGAAATAAATTCCCACTGGTGGCGACTAAAAATAGCAGTATAAATTTCGCAAATTTCAATAAAATTCTTTTAAAACTAAAAATAAGCAAAAAAACAGAGATAGTAAGAACTTGTTAAACAAAACTTGGAGAAAAAGGCTGCCAAAATCCAGAACTTTAATCTTTTAGTTCTGTGGATTAATAAAACTTATCCCACTTAAAGAGCAGCAACTAATAGACATTCAACTTATTTAATTAATTTGCTTTTAGGTTATGAAAATAAATTACTCTCTTGATATTTAAATTGCAAGCAAATTATCATTTTATTGAAGTTTTTTAAACGATCTTTCAATATATTTCTCATTTGGCAACAATGCTTTTTGAATTCTGCTGGCATATCTCATCGATTCTAAAATTTCTTTATTTTTAATCTCAATTAATTTATAAGCCGCTTTAAGCTCTACATTTTTCAAGCGCTCAATTTCAGCTTCTTTCTCAGCGATCAATTCATTACTAACGTTTAAGAGTGTAGTTTCGAGTTGATTTTGATGAATTTTTTCTGAAACATGAAAAAGTTTTTCATAATATACCACTGCTTCGGGATAGTTTAAAAGCAATTTATGAGCGTTTGCAATTTCCTGATAAATTGTAACTAATTTTATTTCTAGATTTAATTCTAAAGCAATTTTTTCGGCTCTAAAAAAATAGTCAAGTGCCTCGTTATTTTTTGAATGCAATAAATAGGTATCTCCGATCTCAAGTAAACTGGTTAATATGAATTGTTTTACATTTTTTGATTCGCGAATTTTTAAGCCGTCAAAAAAATAATGGAGTGCTTTATTATATTTTTTTTGTTTTTTATATATTATTCCAATATCAGTTAACGATCTACTTTCACCCAGGCTATTATTTTCTGCTCGTAAAATTTCTAGGGCTTTAAAGCTAATTTCAATAGCTTCATCATATTTTTGTTGATGCGTGTATATGTTGGCTAAACTTGAATAAATACGTCCTAACCATGAACTTGAAGTGTCAAAAGAATATGATATTCCTGTTGTGTAATAACTTTCAGCCTCACTATATTTTTTTAGATCTTTATATATTGTTCCTAAAATATAATATGCCCTTATTTTATCAAAAACACTTCCATCATTTTCATTAAAATAACTTATTCCTCTTAAGCCATAATATAAAGCTAATTCAGTGTTTGAGAGTGTATTATGGATTATAGCAAAAGATAAATATGTATTTGCGATCCATTTTTTATCATCTAATTGTTTAAAAAGCTCATAAGCTATATTTATATTTTCGAAAGCTAACTGCTGGTTGTTTTTTATTAGAAAGTAACCCATGCCAGCGTTTAGATGGCATTGAGCCATTCCAAATGTGTAATTTATCGATCTAGCTTTTTCAAGAGCGTTTTGATTTACTGCAAATGCATCAAAATCTTCTTCAGGAGCAACTCTAAGTTGCCATATTCGCTTATTTAGAGTATCAATATATTCAATAAGCTCGCTATTTTTGTTTAAGTTATTTTCCACTTACTTAGTTTTGCTATACTTAATAAACTAAAAGTAATATTTTATTTATATTCCAATTACACAAACCTTCCTTCGACTAAGTTTATATTGAGCGAAGTCGAAACTTTCAAGATAAGTTGCCCTTATTTAGTACTAATTCGTTTATGGTTAAAAATTTATTATTAAACCATTCCTAGATTGATCTATTCTTTCGATGGCGAAAAATTAACCCTGATCTTTCAACTTCACCATTGTTAGAATGGTTGCAATACCAACGGTTTGTCCGGCCTGATCTACAGCATCGTATTTTTCTAATATATCCATCGAACTGGCGTCATAAATATCTACCACCCATTTTACGATTCCCACTTTTACTTCTTCGCCATTTGCTGCCGTTAATGGTTTATCATTTTCAATTTTTTCTTTGCAAGTAAACCTAACACCAATGGTCATTCCCGGATAAATAGGGCGGGTAAAACGGCACTCATCAATTCCATAATTCAATAACACAGGTCCTTTTGGCGGATCAACAAATAAGCCAGCAGCTTTAGATAAAATAAAATACCCGTGTGCAACCGTGCGTTTAAAAATGGTTCCGTCTAAAGAATTTGGCTCTAAGTGCGCATAAAATTTATCACCGGTTAAATTCGCAAAGTTCACTAGATCATCTTCGCTAACAGTGTGAGTAGGGGTAATTGTTGTTTCACTTACTTCCAGATCTTCAAAATACTGACGGAAAGGATGAACATCTTTAATGATTTGTTTTGCTCCAACCTGGTAGCTGTTTAAAATTGAAGTGATCATTGTTGGTGAACCTTGAATAGCTGTGCGCTGCATATAATGGAACACACCGCGCTTACCACCCATTTCTTCGCCACCACCGGCTCTGCCCGGACCACCATGCACTAACATTGGCATTGGACTGCCGTGACCGGTACTTTCTTTTGCACACTCTGCATTTAAAACTAAAATTCTACCATGCATGCAAGACGCTCCTAATGTATACATGCGCGCAATTTTTGCATCAGTTGTAATAATTGAACTTACCAAAGAGCCTTTGCCCATTTTACTTAATTCAATAGCCTCATCAATTGTTTTGTATGGCATAATGGTACTTACCGGACCAAAGGCCTCTACATTGTGGCAATCTGTATTTGTAAATGGTTTATCGTTAAAAAAAATAATTGGCGGCATAAATGCACCTTTATTTTTATCGGCACCTTTTACTTCAAAATTCTCGAAGTTGCCAATGATGATCTTTTGAGTTTTAGAAAGTAGCTCCACTTTTTCTTTTACTTCAATAAGTTGTGATGCGCCGGCTAATGAGCCCATGCGCACACCTTCAACATTTGGGTCGCCAATTACATTTTGCGCTAAGCGTTTACCTAAGGCAATTTGCACATCTTCCACCATATTTTCGGGAACAATGATACGGCGAACAGCAGTACATTTTTGTCCGGCCTTGGTGGTAATTTCTCTTGCTACTTCTTTTATAAAAATATCAAACTCAGGCATAGCGGTTGTAACATCGGTCCCCAACACACAACAATTTAAAGAATCGGCCTCCATATTAAAATGCACCGCTTCCTGCAATAGGCGAGGGTGGGCCTTTAACATTTTACCGGTGCTTGCAGACCCTGTAAACGTTACCACATCCTGACTTTGCACATGATCTAAAATTCCGTTAGCACTGCCACAAATTAATTGTAATGCGCCTTCTGGTAAAATTTTACTGGCAATAATTTCTTTTACTACAGCTTCAGTTAAAAACGAAGTTAATGCTGCGGGCTTCACAATAGCAGGAACTCCTGCCAACCAGTTAACCGCTACTTTTTCTAACATGCCCCAAACCGGAAAGTTAAAAGCGTTAATGTGAATGGCAACGCCTTCTTTTGGTACACAAATATGGTGACCAATAAACGTGTTGTTTTTTGATAATCGCGCCACATCGCCTTCGTAACAAAAGGTTTCGTTGGGGAATTGGCGGCGTAAAGAGGCATAGGTAAATAAATTTCCAATACCACCTTCAATATCCACCCAGCTATCAACACGGGTAGCGCCGGTAGCCCAGCTAATTTTATAAAAATCTTCTTTTTTACTTTGTAAATGTATGGCTAATGCCTTAAGCATTTGGCCTCTTTGCTGAAAAGTGAGCTTGCGTAATTTTGGTCCGCCAACTGTTCTGGCATAGTCGCACATTTTTGCAAAATCTAATCCTTTGCTACTAACAGATGCAATTGCATCACCTGTAATAGCGTTAAATAATTCTTGTCCGTTATCTGCGCCGGCAAGCCATTGCCCGTATGCATAGTTTTGTAATTTGTTCATAGAAATAAAAAGCTATTTTAAGATTGAAAAGTAACGAATATAAACGGGAATTAAAAGCGAGTTTATAAGAAAAAGCACCAAAGATCTAATAAAAGATTAAGCGTTTTTTAGTGAAACTTTAACACCAACCTTCCTCATTAATTGATTTAATTTGTAGTGCAATAAAATCATTTGTTCTATGGGTACTCAACACAATTATATATCAGCCGAAGAAGCTTTACTTTTTGTAAAATCAAACCAACGTGTGTTTTTGCATGGAAGTGCAGCAACGCCTGTACATTTGATAAACAAAATGATCGAGCAAAAAAGCAGACTAAAAAATGTAGAATTAATAAGCATTACACAGTAGGGAGTACATTGGGTAGTTACAGAATACGGTGCGGTTAATTTGTTTGGTATGAATATGGAACAACGTGCCAAAGCGCTTATTAAAATTGCCCATCCCGATCATCAAGAAACACTGGAAAAAGAAGCTTGTAAACGCTTCGAATAATTGTTCGAAAACGTTTGCCACACTTTTAACTTATTCTTTTACCTCAATAATTTGAGGCGCAACAATAAATTTGTGAATCAGTTTCTCAACCTTTTCGTTATAATTATCGGTAAAAATTAAGTGCTGACATTTTGGTAAACTCAGTGCCAATCTATCAATATGTCCTTGTGCCGCAATTTTGATCATCATTTCGGCATCATCAATGGCAAATAGTTTTATTTTATTTAAGTTAAGGTTCCTTACAAAATAAAGGTCTAATATGCGTTTTGGTGTCCCGATCAAAATATCGGTTCCAACATAAATTTCTGCCGCTTCTTTATCAATTTTTCCTTCTTCAGAAACACTGTAAATACGCAGATCGGTATCTTTTGCAAACAAAAGAAATTTTTCTTTCATGGCTAATGCCTTCTCCATATCCGACACCAGTATCAACGCTCTTGGCGCATCCTCAAAAGCACGTTGTAATTTATGAACGGTGCTCATTACAATTAAAGAGGTTCTGCCCGAATTTAGCGGACCAATACCAATAACATCAAAACCACCATTTATTTT
Source organism: Flavobacteriales bacterium (assembly GCA_040382975.1). Taxonomy (GTDB): domain Bacteria; phylum Bacteroidota; class Bacteroidia; order B-17B0; family Aurantibacillaceae; genus Aurantibacillus. The sequence continues at coordinate 2,935 of JBEIEI010000131.1, read as the reverse complement.
GGTAATTGCTTTCAACTGCATTTCTTTTGGTTCTTCAAAACCATTTAATGCTAAAGCCGCAGCTAATCGTTTATTATATTTTTCTTTAAACATACCTATTTTATTGTGTGCAAATTTAAGCCGTAAACTTATAACCTACACCTCTGATAGAGTGGAAGTGAACTGGTTCTTTTGGGTTTAGCTCAAAATATTTTCTAAAATTTAAAATGTAATTATCTATGGTGCGCGAAGAAGCATTTTCTTCAACACCCCATAATTTTTCAATGATCTGATCGCGCGAAATAACCTTATTAGCATTTTCGGTCAATAATTTTAAAAGACCAATTTCGCGTTTGGATAGGGTAGTGGTTGCCCCGGTTATATCTTTTATCTCAAAAGTTTCAAAATTTATGGCGCAAGCACTAAAATTAAAAGCGGGCGAGGCCTCTTTTTTAGTGCGCTTTAAAATGTTGTTTACTCGTAACAACAACTCTTCCAGATCAAAAGGTTTGGTAATATAATCGTCGGCCCCAAGTTTTAATCCTTCTATTTTATCGGAGATCTGATTTTTTGCCGTTAAAAATATTACCGGTACCAAAGGGTCTATTGACTTAAAAAGCTGACAAAGTTCGTAGCCATTAATTTCGGGCAACATTACATCTAACAACACCAAATTAATTAAACCCGAATTATTTTTAAAAACACTTAACGCATCGTTACCCTTTCGTGCAACTATTACCTTATAATTCTCTAACTGTAAATTAAGCGCAATGGTGCTGGCCAGGCTTTCTTCATCTTCTACAATTAATATGTGGTATTGCTGCATTATTTTAGACTTAATTTTAGGAGATTAAACCAAAGTGAAATAAAAAATAGTCTACTATTTTGTCATACTGACGAAGGAAGCATCCGTTATAGCCCAGATTCCTCCTTTGTCGGAATAACAAAAGGATCACATATTAATTCACACTGCTATAAAAACTTCAATAATTAAGAATTTAAATTTAATTAATTAATAAATAGTAGCGACTTTTTATTTTTAACTTCACAATCGTTAATTAAGTTATAAATGCCACTAATAGAAATATATACCGACGGAAGTTGCCATACCCAATTATTAAATGGTGCCTGGGCGGCTTTGGTTTTTATTGATGGAAAAAAAACAATTTTAAAAGGAACTGAAACAAATACAACACATAACCGCATGGAATTATTGGCTGTAATAAACGCCATTAAACATGTTGAAGCCGAAGTAACGCTTAAAGAAAAACTACATATTTATTCTGACAGCCAATACGTTGTGAATTTAAACGACAGAAGAAAAAAATTAGAAGCTAAAAATTTTATTACCAATAAAGGCACACCAATTCAGAATTTAGATCTGGTGCAAACCTTGTTAAACCTATCAGATACCAATACGATTGAATATGTAAAAGTTAAAGCCCATCAAAAACCGGATGGCACCGAAAATTTTAATAGAGAAGTAGATCTGATAGTTCGTAAATTAGTAAGAGAAAATGACTGATACAGAACAAACCACATAGAAGCATAGAAAGGTGTAAACCGCCTAGTAAGATTGAAATAAAATGACTGATACAAAACAAACCACATAGAAACATAGAAAAAGGCGACATAGACTCACATTAATTTCTTTGCTTGCAAAGAAATTTCTATGTTTACCTTAAGGCCTATGTGCCTATGTGGTTAAAATATTAGGTGTAAACCGCCTAATAAGATTGAAATAAAATGACTGATACAAAACAAACCGACCCTTTACATGGGAAAACGCTTGAAATGATAGTAAAGCATTTAGTATTTTATTATGGCTGGGAACACCTTGGTAATAAGATAAACATTAGGTGTTTTAACGAAAATCCCAGCATTAAATCGAGCTTAACTTTTTTGCGCAAAACGCCTTGGGCGCGTAAAAAGGTGGAAGAGCTTTACATTTGGTTAATTGAACAAGAACAAAAAAAGTAGATCAATCTTCAATATCCAGTAGTTGCTTTATAACTAAAGCCTCCTCATTCATAAAAGCAATAAATTTTTCTTGCTGCTCGGTGGCATCAGCCTGGCTTAAAATAATCATTGATGTTCTCAAAAATATCCAGTAATTGTGTGGCTTCATGAGGATATTCGTTACTAAGATCACGGGCAATAAAAGCAATTTTATCTTTTAGGTGCGGAAAAGTGAGAACAAAATCAATGGCTTAGATCTCATTTAATTCGTTATAAAGAAGAAGTTCTAATTTCTTTTTCATTTAGCATAAATTAAAAAAAACCGCTTCCCCCTTAGCTGAAAGCGGTTCTATAAACCATCTCAAGCAATATTTACTCTCAAAAAACATTACTCGCTACAAATGTAAATTGGCAATAAGAGCTTATTGTTAGATTTTTGTTAAACCTAGTTTAAGGTTTAAAAACCTAAACGATCTTGTTCATGTGAAACAATAACGATTCAAAATACTTTTCGTAATCTCTTATAAAACCCGCGGTATTATAATCTTTAGGATTGGCATAGGATAGACTCTCGAAATTAGAAAGCATAAAGTTATAATCAGGCGCCTCCATTTTATCTAAAAACAGTTTTTTATGGTTCTCTAATATATTATAGATCTGCAGGGCCGACTTGTGGTTGGTTTCTTTTCTAAGATCTTTAAGCTCTACTATTAATTGTTCGATTTTTGACATTGCTTAAAGGTAATTTAAAAAAACACAAACCGCATAGAAATATAGAAAGAATAAGCCGGACCAATGTGTTTAAATTTGCCGGTTAACGCTAAAAAACAAACCACATAGAAACATAGAAAAAGGCGACATAGACTCACATTAATTTCTTTGCCTGCAAATAAATTCCTATGTTTTTCTTAAAAATTTAACCCTTACCTTAAAAAAACTATGTGCCTATGTGGTTTAAATATTTAGCCTATCGATAAAAAATAAACCACATAGAAAT
>JBEIEI010000130.1:0-8427 GCA_040382975.1 Flavobacteriales bacterium | reverse complement strand
TATTTCACCTAGCACTACGTATACCAATGCGGGTACTTACACCGTAACGATGTATGTTAGTAAAGGAACCTGTTTGGATACAGTATCAAAAGTAATAACAGTAGAAATGCCTTCGAAGCTGGATGTGCCAAATGTGTTTACGCCAAATGGTGACGGAAGCAATGATGTGTTCTTCTTAAAAGTGGCTAACTTAACAGATATATCGGCAAATATATTCGATCGTTGGGGTAACAAAGTTTACGAAAGCACCAGTTCTACAGGAAATATTGCTTGGGATGGAACAGGTATGTCTGGAAAAGAATTACCTGCCGGAACCTATTTTTATGTAATTAAAGCTACCGGTAAAGACGGCATGGCATACGAGAAAAAAGGTAATGTAAGTATTTATAGATAATACCTTTTGAATCAAAAATTAAAGATCCCGATAAATTAATTTTATCGGGATTTTTTTTATTTGAAACTTTTCTTTTACAAATAAAACCTTAAATTTGAAGCACATTATTAAATACCTAGTATTAAATAATTGAAGGAGTATATTTTAAAAAGTAAATAAAATAAGAATTATGAATATTCACGAATATCAAGGAAAAAGTATTTTAAAAAGTTTTGGTGTTGCTATTCAAGAAGGTATAGTTGCAGAAACTCCTGAGCAAGCAGTTGCAGCGGCAAAAGAATTAAAAGTAAAATACAATAGCGATTGGGTTGTTGTAAAAGCACAAATTCATGCAGGTGGTCGTGGAAAAGGCGGTGGTGTTAAGTTGGCAAAAAATTTAGATGAGGTAAAAGAAAAAGCAACTGCAATACTTGGTATGCATTTGATTACCCCTCAAACAAGCGCAAAAGGAAAATTGGTAAATAAAGTTTTGATCACTCAGGATGTATATTATCCGGGTGCTTCTGAAACTAAGGAGTTTTATATGAGTGTGCTTTTAGACAGAGCAAAAGCTAGAAACACAATTATTTATAGCACTGAAGGTGGAATGGATATTGAGCATGTTGCAGAACATACGCCTGATAAAATTTGGAAAGAAGAAATCGACCCACGCGTTGGCATTCAGGCTTTTCAAGCACGTAAAATTGCATTTAATTTAGGTTTAAGTGGTAATGCATTTAAAGAGATGGTTAAATTTGTAATGGCTTTATACAAGGCTTATGAGAGTATTGATGCTTCTTTATTTGAAATTAACCCTGTTTTAAAAACAAGTGATGATAAAATAATTGCAGTTGATAGTAAAGTTTCTTTTGATGACAACGGATTATTCCGCCACCCAAATTATGAGGCAATGCGCGATATTACAGAAGAAGATCCTACAGATGTTGAAGCAAGAGTTGCTGAATTAAATTATGTTAAGTTAGATGGCAACGTAGGTTGCATGGTTAACGGAGCAGGTTTAGCAATGGCTACAATGGATATTATTAAGTTAAGTGGCGGCGAGCCGGCTAACTTCTTAGATGTGGGCGGTACAGCAAATGCTGAGCGTGTTGAAAAAGCATTTAGAATTATTTTAAAAGACCCTAATGTAAAAGCAATTTTGATCAATATTTTTGGTGGAATTGTTCGTTGCGACCGTGTTGCACAAGGAATTGTGGATGCTTATAAAAATATGGGAACCGTAAATGTGCCTATTATTGTGCGTTTGCAAGGTACAAATGCAGAGGCTGCTAAGAAAATAATTGACGAATCTGGCTTAAAAGTTTATTCGGCCATCGAATTTCATGAGGCTGCCAGCTTGGTAAATAAATTATTAAAGAACTAAAAAAAACAATATCTTTAAAATATAAAAAAATCAGATGAACAAATCAACTCTATTATTTTTTTCTGCAATTACAGCGCTTACGTTTAGCAATTGCGGAGGCGGAGAAAAGTCCGAAGAAATTGAAACAGGTGATTCTGTAAAAACAGAAGAGCCCAAGATAAACCAGGTGTCAGAAACTTTTTTTCAAGTTCCTTCTCCAGGAGAAATGCTAACTTTTATTAAAATGGTTGGTGGAAAGAATAATAAAAACACTTCGTTTTTAAATTCTCCCGCTAATGAAAAAAACTACACGGATAGTAAATCTAAGGCTATCAACTTTGGTATTTATAGCTGCGATTTAAGCTATTGCAGTATTTTTGGAATAGGATCTGAGTCATTAAAATATTTCAAAACTGTAAAAACTATGGGTGATCAAATAGGTGTTTCTAATGCTATTAAACCTGAAGTTTTAAAACGTTTCGAAAGTAATATTGGCATTTCTGATTCATTGGCTGTAATTACTGATGATGTTTATTTTTCATCTTTTGAGGCTTTAGAAGACAGCAAACAAGGTCCAACATTAGCATTAGTAGTTGCCGGTGGTTGGTTAGAAAGTTTATTTATTGCAACAAATCTTGCTAAATTCGAAGAGAAAAGTCCGGTTATAGAGCGTTTAGCCGATCAAAAATATACTTTAGAGAACTTAGTTGAGTTTTTCAAAAAGCATGAATCTGATGCAAATGTCGCCTCTGTAAAAGCAGATTTTGAAGGTTTATTAGCAGAGTTTAATAAGATCAGTGAAAAAGATGTTACCGCAACTTCAAGAGTTAAAGAAGGCGACAAAACAGCAATGTTAGGAGGCGGAAAACAATTATTCATTACAAAAGAGGTTTACGATACAATAGTTGAAAAGATCAAAACACTTCGTAATTCTTATACATTAACTAAATAATATTTTTATCATGAAATACTTAATAACCATATTAATTGTTGCTGTTATAAGCTCTTCACTATTTTCTCAAGCCGGAGTTTGCGGAAATTTTCATAAAAAATATTGTGTGCTGGTAAGCTCTAAAGGCGAAAAATGGCTGTATAATGCGCAAAGCAAAAGCGGTTTATTTAACCAAGGAATGGTTTCTAAATTACGTTGCGTTATATACAAAGGCATGGATTATAGAATCTCTGTTTGCTGCGAAACTGTTTTAGGCGATAAAGTTAGTTACAAGATCTTTGATTCTCGTACTAACGAATTGTTATTTGATAACTCAGCTTCTGAAGATACACAGACTTTTGAATTTCAAAGTGTAAGTACTCGTCAATTAATTATAGAAGTTGTTGTTCCTCAAGGGGCAACAGAAAAAGATAAACATAAATCTACAGATGCTGCTTGCGTTGGTTTATTAATAGAACACAAAATTACCGATAAGCAAGGGTTCTCTGCTTACTAGGATTAAATTCATTTTCATAAAAAACCCGATCTTTAATAGGTTGGGTTTTTTTATTTAACTTCGTCTCATATTATAATAATCATGTCAGTACATAAAGAAATAAAAAAAGTAACCACCAATGTTTTACAAGAGATGAAACAAAGAGGCGAAAAAATTGCGATGCTCACTGCATATGATTATACTATGGCCAAAATTATTGATAGTGCAGGCATTGATGTAATACTTGTAGGTGATAGTGCCAGTAATGTTATGGCCGGCCACGAAACAACGCTGCCAATAACTTTGGACCAAATGATTTATCACGCCGGAAGTGTAATTAGAGCTATAGATAGAGCGCTTGTTGTTGTTGATCTTCCATTTGGTTCGTATCAGGCTAATTCAAAAGAAGCTCTTAACTCCGCCATTAGAATAATGAAAGAGAGTGGTGCTCATGCTGTAAAATTAGAGGGCGATCGCGAAATAAAAGAAAGTATTGAACGTATTTTAACTGCCGGTATTCCTGTTATGGGGCATCTAGGTTTAACCCCTCAAAGTATTTATAAATTTGGAACCTACAATGTAAGAGCTAAAGAAGAAGAGGAGGCAGAGCGTTTATTAGAAGATGCAAAGTTATTAGAACAATATGGTTGTTTTGCTTTAGTTCTTGAAAAAATTCCTGCAGCATTGGCAACTAAAGTTTCTCAGAGTATTTCAATTCCTGTAATTGGCATAGGTGCCGGAGCAGGAACTGATGGCCAGGTTTTAGTAACTCATGACATGTTAGGAATGACGCACGAATTTAATCCTCGCTTTTTACGTCGTTATTTAAATTTGTTTGAAAGTATGGGTAATGCTTTTAAGCAATACATTATTGATGTAAAGAGCAAAGATTTTCCAAGCGAAAAAGAACAATATTAAACTATCTTATTTTAACTTTTTCAACTTGCAATACTTCTCTGGTAGCAGTATTAAAAGCAAAAACCACAACATAAGTTTTCTTATCATTAACGCTGTATGGTTTTACGGCAACGGGACTAGTGGCATTGTATTTTAAGCCCTTTAAATTGAAATCATTAAACGAAACTTTTACAGTATCATTAGCTACTTTTGCCGAAGTTGTTAGTGGGGTTCCCCAATTACCGTTTACAGAACCTCGTAACATGTGCTCAAATTCATAGTCATCAATTTCTACACCTTGATTATCTTGTTTTCCAATGATTCCCTCTTCTATAAGCACAACAGAAACAGAAACGTTGGCGGTGTAAGTTGTTTTGAAAATTGCGGTTACAGCTGTATTTAGAGCTCCTACGAGCGTATCGTAGTTAGTTACTACATCTAATTTAACCACAAAAGGATCAGCAACTGCCGAAGTTAAGACTGACGACCAAGCGGTATGTCCGACTATTATTCCATTAGGAGCATAAGCTTTTCGATTGATTATTCCACTAGGATAAGAAATTATTCCAAAACCTGAACTGCCATTCCACGCGTCTCCTGCGTCAGTTCTATAATCTGCGGTATAAGTACCAAACGGTTTTGCAAACGACCCTGCATGTACAGCAACAACAATTAAACTGCTTGGATATTGGGCGCTTAACACGGATGCTGTTACCGCTGCGTTAGGACAATTAGGGCATTTCATGCCGGTATAATCCTCTAAGAGCATTTTTTTAGAATTACTAACGGCTAAATTATTTTTCGTAACAAAATTAGTTCCTACAACAGTAGATTTTTTTACGATCGGATCTTTTATTCTATCACATGAAACAAAAGAAAAAGCTACTAAAACTGTAAATATTGATATTATCTTTTTCATGATCGCGTTTTTTTACTAATACAAATATACTAAAAACTACTGGTAATTGTAACAGCAAACCCATTAGATGCAGGCACTGTTCTACAAACCCCGCCTACACAAAAAATACCTGCTCTTTGTTTTCCATAACTTAAGGCTATACGGTGAGGTCCGCTTGTATATCCTGTGCTAAAATAAAAGTAATGAAGCCTAAGTTCAGCAACCGGATTGCCATAATTATACTGATCTATTGCTGCAAGAAAAATATGTGAATTTGGTGTCCATTCAATCAATCCAACCACCCAACTCCCTAAATTTAAAGTATCAGTATTATCTCTAAGCATTCCCTGCGCTTCTATGCGAATAGCCGAATTTGATTTGTATTTATAGGTTAAATCTATTACACCTATGTGTGCAAGTACATTTTTATAAGGGCCTTTTGGCGTATTGTGTTGCACAATATTCACATTATTAAATTGATTAGAGTACATAAAAGTTCCTTTAAATTTCTTCGAGAATTTTTTTGATACTTCTATAAAAAAATCGTGGTAAAGGTCATCTCCTATTTCGTTATAATTTGTTTTGTATAAGGTTGAACTTGTTGTGCTATCGTCTACATTAATTTGTTTTAATAAACTTGCATGCGAATAATTTATGGTAATATCCATACCGTATTTTCCGCCAAGTAGAGTTCCTTTTTTAACTTTGTATTGGATCTCTGCCAATCCGCCAACCTCACCGGCAGGCTGCGTGGCATAAGGGCTAAAAGCAGGCATTAAATACGAATGTTGTTTAGTTGTTGCGGGCAAGTAATTTATTAATAAATTTTGTAAAGATGCATCTCTGTCACTTCTAAATCCCATATTATCAATTCGTTTTGCCTGCAGTAAAAATGAAAAACCTTTGGTGGCGTATGAAGTAGATAAGAAAATTGCTTCACCAACTTTGTAACTATAGTAGGTTTTCCCCCCAACGGTACTATTATTTCCTAAACCCGGATCGTTTTCTTTTTGCGCATATTCACCAAAAAAATTAAACCCTTCTCTGATAATATTTATTCTGCCACTATACGAGCCGACGTTTTCAGGAAGATTAAAGTCAGGGTTTTGGTCGGCTTGATATTTACTTACAAAACTTCCACCTAAAATCACCTTCGTTTTAATGTTTTTAGCAATAGAATCTAGCGCTTCGTTAATATTAAATTCCCCATCAAAACCACGTACAATTCCCGGTCCGGTGGTAAAAAAAGTTCTTTGTTTACCAACCAATCCTTTTAACGTTAAGCCCTTAACAGGGTTTGATATAACACTTATTCCATCTAACGAATTATCAAACAATAATCCTGGTTCGTAATAGGTTCTAAATATTAATCCACTTCCAAACTGCTCGTAAACGTTGCCAATTGTTATGTCTAAAAGCTTATCGCTATATCGTGCAAAACGATTTGTGATTCCTTGTCCTTTGTAACGCGTATCAAAACCTTGCATTACATTGTTGTAGGCTTCATACCTTATACCTGCTGAAAATTTTCCTTTTGAATAATTAATGTTTCCAAAAGCATTCGACAACATTTTTTCAGGAACTACAGGAGCTCCAATCAAACTATCGGGTTTGTAATATTGAGCATCTATCTGAAAATAACCATGAACAGAACCAGCATCATCTGTATTAGATTGGGCACTTGCGTTAAAAACATTTAGAATCGTAATCAACAAAAAAGTAGCTATAAAGCTACTTTTGAAATTTTTATTTAACATGTGGTAAAATAAGCTAATTTTTGTGTTAAAAACAAAAATTTATATCCCTTTTTATTAGTGCTTTAAAGGCTCTCCTTTTGCTAATTTTTTTACATTTTCATAAAGCGCTTCTTCATCGCCTTCAGTATACGAATTGTGGCTCCAAACAATTTTACCGGCACCGTCTACTAAAAAGGTGTGAGGCACATTGTTAACGTTCATAGCACGTTTAAAATCAGAATTTTCGTCAATATAAACTTCAAAATCCCATCCTTTAGATTTAACGTCTGTCACCACTTTTCCTGCGCTACGCGCATCATCAATACTCATGGCAATTAATTTCACGCCGGTTTCTTTTTGCCACTCCGAATAATTTTCATGAATAGCGTCTAATTCTTTTTTGCAAGGCTTACACCATGTTGCCCAAAAGCTTATAATGATTGGTTTTCCGCCGTTTGAAAAAGTGTTGGTATTTATTTTAGTTCCGTCTAACTTTTTAACCGTAATGGCAGGGATCTTATCACCGTCTCCACGTGAAGATGTAAACGCAAATGAACTTACTAATAAAAGGGCTATAATTATTTTTTTCATGATTAATTTGTTTAGGTTAAAAATACCAATAATTGCGCCACAATAATATAAAAATATTTTAAATAGTTTGTTTAACACTTTTTAATAAAATTTAGATTTTAGAAAGTAGCCATTATTTTGTATTAATCTATGCGATCTGTGGCCAATTACTTTAATTTATTTGTCTAATTTTGACAAAATTTTTTCTATGAATACAAATAAATCGGCCGAGCTTTTTGAAAAGGCAAAAACATATTTTCCTGGAGGTGTAAATTCTCCGGTTCGTGCATTTAGAAGTGTTGGCGGAAACCCTCTTTTTATTGAAAAAGGAAAAGGCTCTCAAATTTGGGATGCTGATGGAAATCAGTATACTGATTATTGCTGTAGTTGGGGACCGCTTATTTTAGGGCATGCTAACGATAAAGTTTTAAATGCTGTTGACGCTACTATGCGCAAAGGGACTTCGTTTGGTGCACCAACTAAATTAGAAAATCAATTAGCAGACCTGATCTTAACATTTAATAGTTTTATTCAAAAGATACGATTTGTAAGTAGTGGTACCGAAGCCGTGATGAGCGCTATTCGTTTAGCACGGGGGTATACAAAACGAGATAAAATCTTAAAATTCGAAGGGTGCTATCACGGACACGTTGATTCGCTTTTAGTGAAGGCAGGAAGTGGTTTGGTAACCTTTGGTAATTCTAGCAGTGCAGGCGTGCCCGAAAGTTTTGTGAACGAAACCATTGTTGTGCCTTTACATAATAAAGAAGCAGTAAAAGAGGCCTTTGAAAAATTTAAAGATCAAATTGCTTGTATTATTATTGAGCCGGTTCCGGCCAACAACGGCTTGCTTTTACAAGGAAAAGAATTTTTAGAATTTTTACGCGAAATATGTTCGGCTAATAATACCTTATTAATTTTTGATGAAGTAATAAGTGGATTTAGAATGGGATTTTGTGGTGTTGCCGGTTTATACAATATTCAACCCGATATTATTACTTACGGTAAAATTATTGGCGGCGGATTTCCGGTTGGCGCTTATGGTGCAAGTAAAGAGATCATGAACCACATTTCGCCCGATGGCCCCGTTTATCAAGCAGGCACTTTAAGCGGCAATCCTGTGGCTATGAGCGCCGGTATTGCACAGTTAACCGAGTGTTTAG
>JBEIEI010000129.1:0-8434 GCA_040382975.1 Flavobacteriales bacterium | reverse complement strand
TAATAGAACAGGTAGCTTCGCAAATGGATTATTGGCATTTCTCGAATGGTATTGCCGGAATTCAAAATTATATAGGCTGGTTTATTATCTCCTTTTTTACTTCGTGGCTCTTACAAAAACATTTAGTGAAAGGTGATAAAAAAATTGCATTAGTTTTTCTTTTACTACAATTGTTTTTTTTCGGGTTAATTTATATTAATAAACTTTTTAATTTTGTTGCATTATGATCCCATTTTTAATTATTACCGTAACGTTTATTTTAACTGAGTTTTCTGCTTGGGCAAACCATAAATACATAATGCATGGTACCATGTGGTATTTTCATGCAGACCATCACAAGAAAGATCATAAAAGCGTTTTTGAGCGCAATGATATTTTCTTTTTAATTTATGCGGTACCTAGTTGGTTGTGTATTATGTTTGGCATGATGAATGGTTACGCCTGGTACACCTGGGTTGGCTTTGGTATTGCTTTGTATGGCTTGGCCTATTTTTTTGTGCATGATATTATTATTCACCAACGATTTAAAATTCTTACAAAATCAACTAACTTATACGTTTTGGCGTTGCGTCGTGCACACAAAATGCACCATAAACACATTGGAAAATACGATGGTGAAAGTTTTGGCATGTTGTTTATTGATCCGAAATATTTTGCAGAAGCTAAAAAATTAAAAGCATCACAACAGTAAGCTATTTCATTGAGCAGCGATAAAAAATACGATTATATTATAGCGGGAATGGGCTGTGCGGGTTTATCGCTGGCTATGCAATTAAAACGATCTTCATTAAATTTTTCTAAGGTTTTATTAATAGATAAGGATCTAAAAAATAAAAACGACAGAACCTGGTGTTTTTGGACGAAAGAAAAAAACAATTGGTTTGATGAAATTATATATAAACGCTGGTATAAATTTTTGTTTAAAGGTGATTTGTTTGAAAAAGAAATAACGCTAAACCCGTATTCATATTTAATGGTAAAGGGAATTGATTTTTATGACTTCTGTTTGAACGAATTAAAAAATGATAGTCGTTTTGAAATTTTAACCGACGAGATAAAAGAAATAAACTCAAAAGATGCCTTTGCCATTTTAAAAACAAAAGAGCAAACTTATTCTTGCAATTATTTATTTAACAGTGCTTTTAGAACGCTCAATAAAAAAGCACATCACATTAATTATGTGCAGCATTTTAAAGGTTGGCTAGTTGAAACAGAAACAGATTCGTTTATTGCCGATTGTCCTGTGTTTATGGATTTTAGTGTTGAACAGCACAATGATTGCCGCTTTATTTATGTTATACCATTTTCTAAAACCAAGGCGTTAATTGAATATACAGGCTTTTCGGATGCGGGATTAAATGATGATTTTTATGACAAGGAATTAAAAAATTACATACAAAACACATTAAACATAACAACTTACAAAATTATTGAAATCGAAAAAGGCGACATACCAATGGTTGAAAGTGATTTTATAAATCCATTTGGAGATAGGGTTGTAAATATTGGAACGGCCGGAGGCAGCAGTAAACCAAGCACGGGATATACATTTTATTTTATTCAAAAAAATACAAAATACATTATCCATCAATTAGAAACCGGTGCTTCCAAACTCGTTTCTCCAAAAAGAAAAAAACGTTTTTTATTGTATGACAAAATATTGCTTGAGGTTTTAGATAAAAAAGAAATTTCAGCAAAAAATGTATTTACAGATCTGTTTAGAAAAAATAAGATTAAGAATTTACTAGCTTTTTTAAACGAAGAATCTTCGGTAGCACAAGACCTTGTGATTATGAATTCAGTTTCAAAAAAACATTTTATCAAAGCCTCGATAAAAAAATTAATTAACTAGTGGATTTTAGTGAGGGAACTTTACCTCGTACATGTAAGGCCACAGTTTACCTGTAACATAAATTTTATCAGCAATAGAATCGTAAGCAATGCCGTTCATTTCCTGTGCGTAAGTATTCATGTTGCGCACGTTATAATACACCGGTGTAAAATTAATTTTAGCAATAACGTTTCCTGTTTTTGGGTCGATCTTAACAACGTAACCTGTGGTGTAAATATTAGCGTAAATAAAGCCTTTAATATACTCCATTTCATTTAAGGCATCAACTGCATATCCATTTTCGTTCACGGCTAAAGTTTTTACCACTTTCATTTCCTCGTCAAAATAGGTAAGATAATTAGTGCCGTCGCTCATAATAACATTTTTGCCATCTGTTGTTAAACCCCAGCCTTCTTTATTTGCATAATTAAATTGACCAATTTTTTTAAATGTTTTTACATCATAGATAAACCCCGTTTGTTCTTTATACGTTATCTGGTAAATTTTCCCATTTAAAATAACCATGCCCTCTCCAAATGGATAAACCTTTTTATCCAACTCGACTTTTGCATCAAGTTTTCCCGTCTTCATATCAACAATGCCTAAAACCGATTTTAGCTCCGGCATATTTTCAGGTGAACCTGTGCTTTCAAATAATTTATTATCGTGAATTAAAAGGCCCTGTGTATAAGCTAAAGTGTCGTGGGGTAACGTTGCAACAATAGAATATTCTAAAACCGGAACGGCAGGTTTTTCAGCCTCAACGGTTTTTACTTCAGTATCTATTTTTTTCTCGGGTTCACAAGAGGTAAAATAAACATTTGCAAGAACAATTGCAGAGATGGATAGTATGTTTTTTATACTTTTCATTTTTATATTTTCCAAGATGCGCCTTCTTTTCCGTCTTTAATTTGAACACCGGCATCGGTAAGCTTATTTCGTATTTCATCACTTAAAGGAAAATTCTTATCTACTTTTGCTTTGTTACGAATATCTAAAACCATACTCATTACCTTTGCAAGAATAGCGTTTGCTTTTGAATTTTCTTCTTCTGTTTGCAAGCCCATTACATCGAAAATAAAATTCTGATACATGCTTTTTAAAAGATCAATATCATTTTGTGTTAGGCTTAATTTATTATCGTTTGCAGAATTAACTATTCTTGCTGCATCAAACAAATGCGCAACCAAAATAGGTGTATTAAAATCATCGTTCATTGCATCATAACATTTAGCTTGCAACGCTTTAATGTCTTCGCTTGAAGTTGATCCTGCTTTTAGGGTTTGTAAGGTGTTATAACTATCCATCAAACGCTCAAAGCCTTTTTCGCTAGCTTGTAATGCTTCGTTAGAAAAATCTAGGGTGCTATGGTAATGTGTTTGCATCAAAAAAAATCTTACTGCCATTGGATTATAACCTCTTTCTAACAACGGATGATCTCCTGTAAATAATTCTCCCGGCAAAAACCCATTACCTGCTGATTTTGACATACGTACACCGTTAACCGTTAGCATATTTGTATGCATCCAATAATTTACAGGCGCTTTATGAGTACAAGCTTGAGATTGTGCAATTTCGTTGGTGTGGTGTGTTGCTTGCAAATCCATTCCGCCGCCATGAATATCAAAAACATCTCCTAAATATTTGCTACTCATTGCAGAGCACTCTATGTGCCATCCCGGAAAGCCCCATCCCCAAGGAGAAGGCCAGCGCATTAAAGTTTCGGGTTTTGCTTTTATCCATAATGCAAAATCTAGGCGACCACGTTTCTCATCTTGTCCGCTTAGTTCGCGCGTTCCTTCTAAAAGTTCTTCTAGTTTTCTATTCGTTAGTTGACCATAAGAAAAATCCTTATTGTATTTTTCTACATCAAAATAGATGGTTCCATCGGTTTCGTAAGCAAATCCTTTATCCATTATTTGCTTTATCATTTCTATTTGTTCGCAAATATGTCCTGTTGCGGTAGGCTCAATACTTGGCGGAATATTATTAAAAGCACGCATAACATCGTGAAAACCTACCGTGTACTTTTGTACAATTTCCATAGGCTCTAACTGTTCGAGCTTTGCCTTTTTTGCGAATTTATCATCACCTTCATCGCGGTCTCCCTCTAAATGTCCTGCATCAGTAATGTTGCGAACATAACGTACTTTGTAACCAATATGAACTAAATAACGATAGATCATATCAAAAGAAATAAACGTGCGGCAATTGCCTAAATGCACATCGCTGTATACTGTAGGGCCGCAAACATACAATCCAACCAGTGGTGGGTTAATGGGCTTAAACTCTTCTTTTTTACGGGTTAGGGTATTATATAGAAATAAAGGCTGCATAAGGATTCTAAATTACGGAATAAAAAAAGACGGAAAGGTTATTTCCGTCTTAAAATATATTAAATAAATTCTCTAGTTTTCAATAGGAGCATCACCTACATAAATACCGTTTTTGTAAACGGCAACCTGTAATAAAATACCGTTTTCGTTGTAGATATATGCTTTACCTTCCATAAAACGATTGTCCTTAAACATGCCGTCCTTTGTTACTTGTTTGTTTTTATTATAAAGGGTTTGTTTTCCGTTTAACACAAGCGGTCCGGTTGCTGGTTTCTCATCCGGCTTAATTGCAATTTTAGGAGCGTTATCAAGCACTTCAACTTTTTTTACTATCGGACCTTTTGATTCGTAGGTTTTAATAGAAGCAACATCAACCTGCCCGTTAGCATATTTTTTTTCAGCTTTTAGCTGGCCATTCTCGTGAAATTCTTTTATCGTTCCTGTTTCTTTTCCGTCAACAAAGTTTCCTTGAACAGCTACTTCACCATTCTCATATTTATACGTTTGAACACCCTCGCGCTTGCCGGCAGCATTAAACTTAAATTCATGTTGAACTTGTCCGTTTTGGTAGTATTGTTTATAATTGCCAACCCACCTGTTATTTTTCCATTGCCCCTCTTCTTCTATCTTTCCGTTCTCATGAAAAATAATTGCATAACCATCAGGACGACCATTAACAAAAGTTACTTTGTTTTTAGTATTGCCGTTGCAAAAATACTCCATCCACAAACCTGTTTTTCGGTTTTCTTTGTATGCGCCTTCTTCCGCTTTTTGCGTGGGTGTATAACAAGTATTTGGTTTGTTCCTGCCAAACAGAACCCATTTTCCTTGTTTTTTTCCAAACTCATCAATACAATTAATTGTATCTTTTGTGTTAGGAATTACCTCGTATGATTGTGAATAGTATGTATTTAAACATCCAATACTTAATGCTATAAATAATGTAACCCTCATGATAAATGGTTTTATATTATTTTGAAGTTAAGCAATTTAGTTTTTTCCTTTATAAATCGATAACCCATAATTATTAACAATAGCTTTTAATATACGTATGTTTTAGACGAATGCCATTATTTGTTAGACGAATTGAGATGCTATTGTTTTATAATCTTGAAATTCTTTGAAAACCTTAAAGTTTTTTGGTACCTCAATCTGTTCTGGTGAATTAAAAAAAACTCTGCCGCTAGCTAAAAATTTTGTTTCTCCTATCTTTTCGCCACAGTTGTTTAAAAAATTAATCATCTCGCCCTCTGGAAAAGGCGCGGTTAATATAGTTACCAAATAATCCGGTTTAACTTGTTTTGATATAGAAATTAAATCTTCAAAAGGTACGCTTTGTCCTAAATACAAGCAATGATGTCCGCGTGCCTTAGTTAAATAATAAAGGTATAACAAGCCCATTTCGTGCAACTCATGGCTTGGTAAAAAGAAAACAAACGTTTTTTTATTAATTGATTGGCTTGTTTTTATTGAATCAATCCCCACAATCAGTTTTTGTCGAATCAAGTTGGAAATATAATGTTCCTGTGCAGGGCTTATCATTCCTGCTTGCCACATATTACCCAAATGCTTAACAAACGGAAAGATTATTTTTTCGATCGCATTCTCAAAACCAAATTTATGGGCAGAATTACTAATTACCTTTTCAAACCTCTCTTCATTTAGATCCATTAAACAAAGCATTAGATTTTCTATCTGATCGCTTTCTTTTGTATAGCTGTTAAGAAACTTCTCTGCTTCCTGAAAAACAGCCGACTCATTTAGTTTTGCTATTGCAGAAATTTTATAGCCGTTATTATTTAATAAAGAGATGTTTAATATTCTGCGCAAGTCATCATTATTATAAAAACGAATATTTGTATCGGTTCTTTCCGGACGTAAGATCTCATAACGCTGTTCCCAAATACGAAGCGTATGAGCTTTTATTCCAGTTAAACGTTCAAGGTCTTTTATTGAATACTTAGATGACATTTTAGACAAATTTAGAGTATAACGCTCAAACTAAATTTTTGTTTAAGAATTCTTTCCAACAAAAAACCCGCGATGTTTAAATATAGCGGGTTTTAATTTTATTGTTTCCCTTTTGGTGGAGTCTTCCCCCCTCCACTTGGCGGAACCTTTACTCCACCAGAGGCGTTGTTTGCGCCCGGAATAACCGCTAAAGGCATCGAATCTAATTTCTTTTTTACTGCCATTAATACATCGTCAGAAGCTTCGCTGTATAAAACGGTCCCAACACTAGTGTCTAAAACGTATTTATAAGCGCCTTCTTTTGCAACCGCTTCAATTCCTTTTTTAGCTTTATCCATAATTGGGGCTGTCAACTCAGCTGTTTTACGCTGGTAATCCTGCTGTGCTTGTTGTTTAAAATCTTCAATACGTCTTTGTAACTGATTCAAATCGTCTTGTTTCGTTTTTTTAAGCAAATCGCTCATTGTTGCTTCTTTTTCAAGATAGTCTTTGTATTTATTTTCAAGTTCAGATTGCATGGCAATAGATTCTGCATCAATTCCTTTTAAGTATTCTTGAGCAGCTTCTTTTGCGGTTTTTGTTTCAGGCATTAAGCTTATTAAAGAATCTAAACTTAGGTGCGCTATTTTTTGTGCGTTTGCGAAAGAAAACATTCCTGTTGCAAAAATTATTAATGCTACTTTTTTAGTTGTAATTTTCATAGATGGGTGATTTGATTTTTGATTTATTATAATTATTTTTTGTATCCTAAATACGTTAATATATCATCGCTTTTATCATATTTGCTATTAGCGTATAATATAGAAACTTGGCCGCTTTTATCAAGTATAAATCCTAAACCTGCTTTTTCTGCAACTGTTTTAATTGCGTTGTATACTTTATCTTGGATTGGCTTTACTAATTCTTGACGTTTTTTAAATAACTCTCCATCAACTCCAAAACGAGATTTTTGAAGCTCTTTTGCTTCTTTTTCTTTATTTACAATTTCGTTCTCTCTCTTTTTCTTCATTTCATCAGTTAATAAAATAGCGTCTGCCTGATAGGCTTTATATAGTTTATCAATTTCAGAATATTTTCCTTCAATTTCTTTTTGCCACTGCACGCTTGTTTTATCTAACTCACTTTGCGCGGCTTTATACTCGGGTATTTGAGATAATATGTAATCTGTATCAACATATCCAAATTTTGCTGCGCCACCTTGAGCAACTGCAAAACCGGAAAGAATTACAAACAAGAAACAAATTATACTACTTTTTGCTTTCATATTTTTAGTGTTTAAATTTAATCATAAAACGTGCCAAACAAAAAAATATCATTCAATTAACATTTTTTTGTTATAACTCTCCAAGCGCGCCGCCAATGGTAAAGTGAAATTGTCCTTTGCCATTTCCAATACCCGGCTGCCCCGGCACATTATCAAAGCCCCAACCGTAATCTATTCCCAACAAACCAAACATTGGCAAAAACACACGTAATCCAAACCCTGCGCTACGCTTTACGGAGAACGGATTAAACTTTTTGTAATCAGACCAAGAATTACCTGCTTCTGCAAATCCTAAAACAAAAATAGTTGCTTGAGGGTTTAAACTTATTGGATAACGAATTTCCATAGTATAGCGCGCACAAATTGGATCGCCAAAGCTTGAAGATAAACTATTATCAGGGTAACCTCTTAAAGCAATGATCTCTCTTGCAACAAAATTTTGAAATCCACTAATGCCGCTTCCGCCCATATAAAAACGTTCAAACGGCGAATACCCTACAGATTTGCTGTATCTTGCCAAAAATCCATAACCCACCTTTGTTCTTAAAACTAAGTTACGCGCCTCTTTACCTTCGGCGGCCTTTTTGTTAGTTAATTGTGTAAACCACTCACCGGTTATTTTAAATTTTTGATACTCAATAAATTTATATCTCTCGGCATCCGAAAGGCCGCTATAATCTTTATTATTAACTAATGAGTAAGGTGGTGTAAACTGGCCAAGAAATACAAAATTAGAGCCTGTTTTAGGGTAAATTGGCTGATCGATAGAGTTACGAGAAATATTTAAACTTAAATTCAGGTCATTAGCAAAACCATTGGCGAAAATAAAAGCGCCGTAATTTTTTAGATCGTAATAATTGTAATTGATGTTAGAAAACATATTAAAATAATTATCCGGCCATGCTAATCTTTTTCCTAAACCAACCGAACCGCCAATAATACTCATGCTTTGACGCTTTGGATTAAAGATCTTTCCTAATTCGCTATTAACATATTTGCTTTGACCATTGCTAAATAATGAGTGAAAGGCTG
>JBEIEI010000128.1:0-8478 GCA_040382975.1 Flavobacteriales bacterium | reverse complement strand
TGTTGCACTAAAGCATTCCCGCTAAAACGCTCAATAGCTCTTCCGCCTTCAATAGGCTCAAAAAAACCGTCATGTTTTTCTGCAGTAGCGCCAGATAATGGTTGAAACCAGTGTGTGAAATGCGTTACACCTTTGCTTTGCGCCCATGCTTTCATGCATGCAGCAACCTGATCTGCCATCTTACGCTCAACAATTGTACCTTGGTTCATAGATTGTTGAATGCTCTGAAAAGCTTCCTCAGAAAGGAATTCACGCATTGCGTCTAAACCAAAAACATCTGAACCATAATACTGAGAAACTTGTTGGCCGGGTTTATTGATCTCAACCGGAACGCGATTAACCACGTCTTGAAGTGCTAAAATTCGTCTTGTTGTCATTTTTTATAAGTGTTTAATATATATTTTGTGATAATTTTGACAAATTTAGTACTTTTTAGGGGGTCTAAATCAAAAAATATTAACTTTTTTGAAATTAATGTTCAAAAATAGGGGGGTTATATCAAATAAATAGATTTTTAACGAGTTTTGATGAATGATTTTACAAAATTTCAGAAAACGACTAAAATCACAAGTTTTTTGTGTCCAAAATGTTAACTTTAATGAGCTTATATTAATAGTTGTAAAAAAAATTATAATTACTAAATGAAAAATAAATCGTTCAGAAATATAGTTTTAATGCTGTTATTCAAAATCAACCAGCGTTATTTTTTGATTAGTAATTATATCAGCAGTTAGTCATTAACGGGATACTGAATTAGTGGCTTTTGTAAAGACTTATTAGTTTAAGTATCTCTTTCTACAATTATAATTTGCATTATTAATATTGCCATAACTCTTTTTAAAATTTTTTAAAAAAAAACTCTAACGAAAAATAAAACATGAAAAATGTATTTAACCAAACAGATGCGAACGAAATTATTGATCGTATAAATAAATTAACACCAGGTACCAAAGCCGTTTGGGGCAAAATGAATGTGGCGCAAATGTTAGCGCATTGCAATGTAACGTACGAAATGGTTTACGAAAACAAACATCCAAAACCAAAAGGGTTTATGAAATTTATTCTTAAATCCTTTATAAAGCCATCCGTTGTATCGGAAAAACCATACAAAAATAACGGACAAACCGCTCCTGCATTTGTTATTACAGACGAACGAGTTTTTGAGAATGAAAAAAAACGTTTGATCGATTTTATAAATAAAACACAACAACTTGGCGAGGCAAATTTTGAAGGAAAAGAATCGCACTCGTTTGGAGTTTTAAATAAAACAGAATGGAATAATCTATTTTACAAACATTTAAACCATCACTTGAGTCAGTTTGGTGTGTAATACATGACATGGGAATTCACAAACAAATTCTAATTTTTTTTCTGTTTTTGTTGTCGGTGTTTTTAATTGGGCAAACAGAAATGAAATCAACTACCATTAACGTTAATAAAATACCGACTGAAATTAAATACGATGGCAAGGTGGTTAATGCAGTTGAATAGATAGATAAAAACGGAAAAAATATTGTTGTTGTTACAGAAACCGGCATTATCGAAAGTAAAAGTGGGGACGATAACAAAAGCGCATCTTTATTTGCAGCTCATTATATATTCTCAAAAAACAGTTATGCTCTTACGTGGAAAATAAATGATTTTGTAAAAGAGTGCCCTGTGGATATTGAAGCCAATTTTATTCCAAATACTTTTCAAATTACAGATCTAAATAATGATGGCTTGGCAGAAGTTTGGCTAATGTATAAAACAGCATGTCATGGGGATGTTAGTCCTAGTGCTATGAAAATAATAATGCATCAGGGTAAGCAAAAATTTGCAATTAGGGGAAGAAACAAAGTAAAGATCTCGGAAACAGAAACAGAAGGTGGAGAATATACCGAAGATAAAGCATTTGTTGAAGGACCTAAACAATTCAGAGATTTTGCAAAAAAATTATGGGAGCAAAACATGCTTCAGAAATGGGAATAAATACATTAAAAAAAATACCCATTTGTTTTCATCTAAAAAATAAATTTATTCGCCGAACATAATTGGCGCAAGCGTTGTTTTATAAATAAATCTTAATATACTTGTAAAAGGTAATTTATACGAATGCTTGAAAACAACAACTTTAATGTGTTATATGAAGAACACAAAGGCATGGTTTATAACCTTTGTTTAAAGTATTTACAAAACATAGAGGATGCGGAAGATGTAACTCAGGAAGTTTTTGTTACCATCCACAATTCAATTCATCAATTTAAAGGCGATTCAAAAATCTCTACCTGGATATATAGAATTGCAGTAACCCGGTCGTTAGAATTTATCAGAGCCAAAAAACGCAAAAAAAGATTTGCTTTTTTTCAAACTGTATTTGCAAACGAAAAAGGGGAAGTTAAAACGGAGGCGCTTCATTTTCATCACCCGGGAGTTCAATTAGAAAATAAAGAAAGAGCTGCAATCCTTTTTTCGGCGATCGATAAATTGCCGGAAAACCAGAAAACAGCCTTTATTTTAGCCAAACTTGAAGGTCTTAGTTACGCCGAAATAGCAGAGGTGATGAAAGTCAGTAATGCCTCTGTTGAATCGCTTTTGTTTAGGGCAAAACAGAACCTACAAAAGCTTTTAGGGACTTATTATGAGAAAAATGAAAAATAAACGCAAGTTTTTAAAACAATAAACATCTAAATAACTATGAACGCAAAAGAAAATTGGATAAATGAGGTTGAAAATAGCTTAAATGGCTTACATCCAACCGAGGTAAATCCTTACTTGTTTTCTAAGATCACTTCTCGCATAAATGCAAAAAAAGAGGTTGCCCCCTTAAAATTAGTTTGGGGTGTTGCCATGGCATTTTTATTATTGCTATTTATAAATATTGTCGCAATTAAAATGTCGTCGGGTAGTGGTCAAAAAAATAATTCAGATCTCCAAAATCTTGAAAAACAATTTCAACTTATTAACGACAATGCAATAAATTATAACTAGATCATGAACAAACCAAAATTATTAACCATTGCTGTTGTTGGCCTCCTTCTTCTTAATTTAGGAATGATAACGATGTTTCTATTTAAAGGAAAACCACCCAGACATGAAGGTGGTAAGCAAGGCGAAGGACCTAAAAAAATAATTATTGAACGATTAAATTTTGATGAAGGGCAGCAACAACAATACGAAGTGATCATTACCGAACATAGAAGTAAAACAAAAGAGCTTAATAAAAGATCAAGAGAATTGCATGATGAACTTTATTCCTTATTAAAAAACAATGCCATTGATAAAACCATCACTGATTCTCTAATAAAAACCATTGCTGAAAATCAAAAAGCAATGGAAAATTCAAATTTCGATCATTTTCAAAAAATTAAAGCTATTTGTAAAGACGGTCAAATAGAGAGCTTTAATGATTTTGTTCTTGACCTAACGCATCTTTTTGGTCCAAAAAACGGGCCACGAAACGGTCCACCAAATTGATCTGCTATTTATTGGCAATAAAATGAAATATAAATTTTTAATAATCTTGCTCCTTCCTTTTTTAAGCATCCCCGTTGCTTATTCTCAAAGCGAGTCTGTTATTGCAATTAATTTTATTCCAAAATTCGAAAATTCTTTTTTGATCTTAAATGATTCTATTTATTCAAAAAAAAATGGCGATAGCATCCAATTTGAATCCCTTAAATTTTACATTTCTAATATTGAACTCTTAGATAACGACAAAGTTATTTATCAAGAAAAAAACAGTTATCATTTAGTTGATGTTTCACAAAGCCGGTCGATGAACTTGTCACTTAAAACCCGTTCAAAAATTAAGTTCACTATAATTAAATTTAATTTAGGTATCGATAGTGTATTAAATGTTTCAGGAGCCATGGGTGGAGATCTAGATCCAACCAAAGGCATGTATTGGGCATGGCAAAGTGGCTACATAAATTTTAAATTAGAAGGTAAAAGCAAAAAGTGTAATACACGCAATCATGAATTTCATTTCCACTTGGGTGGATATGCCTCTCCGTATTCTAATTTACAAACGATCAGCCTAAATGTAATTGATCTCGAAAAAATTAATATAACATTGGACCTTGAAAAAATGATGCATGAAATTGATCTTTCTAAACAAAACAAAATAATGTCTCCCGGTTTTGAAGCCGTGTTATTGTCTAAAAAAGCACGTCAAATATTTTCAATAGCACAACCATGAAAAAAAAATTGATCGTTTTAATTTTTTGTGGCTTTTGTTTAGTAGCTTTTCAAATACATAATACTATTGTATTTAAGGAGCCTCTTAATTGGCCTAAAGCAAACTACGATTTTTTAAAAAACCCATTGTCTACTCCAAAAATTGAGTTAGGCAGAGCTTTGTTTTATGAACCAATGCTTTCGCGTAACAATACTATTTCGTGTGCTAGCTGCCATTCTCAATACACTGCATTTACACATGTTGATCACGATCTGAGCCATGGTATTGATGACCGGATAGGTACCCGTAATTCTCCTGCACTTATGAATCTAGCCTGGCATAAGGTTTTTATGTGGGATGGCGCAGTAAACCATTTGGATGTTCAAGCACTTGCGCCGATAAGCCACCCAGACGAAATGGATGAAAAAATAGAGAATGTTATAATTAAATTACAAAAAACAAAAATTTATCCGAATTTGTTTAAGAAGGCATTTGGCGACAGTTTAATAACAGGTGAGAATACTTTAAAAGCTATTTCGCAATTTATGCTCACCCTTGTTTCTGCAAATTCTAAATATGATAGTGTTATCCGAAAACAAACTACATTTACTTTACAGGAAAAAAATGGTTATAGTTTGTTTAAGAAAAATTGTTCGTCTTGTCATAAAGAACCATTGTTCACAAATTTAGAATTTGAAAATAACGGCTTGCCTCTTGACAAAGATCTAAAAGATGTAGGCAGAATGAAAGTAACAAAAAATTCAAAAGATTCTATAAAATTTAAAGTGCCTACCCTTAGAAATATTGAATTCTCCTATCCTTATATGCACGATGGCAGATTTAAAAGATTATCTGATGTGCTCAAACATTATACCGAAAAGGTTCAGCAAGGGCCTAGCTTATCTCAACAATTGCTAAATCCTATTGTTTTAACTTCCAATGAAAAAGTGGATCTAATTGCCTTTTTATTAACTTTAACTGATAAGGAATTTATATTTAACCCTAAATTTTCGTACCCAAAAAAAATATTTTCAACTACTCCGCAAGAATAAAATAATAATGACATCTAAACAGTTATAACTAAAATGAGAAATATGAAAAAAATAAATTTAATAGGCGTTTTTATGGGATTAAGCAGTCTTGGCTTTTCTCAAACAAATCCCGCTATAACTTCGTGGTTACAAAACACCACTTTAACCGGGAAGCATTATGTAAGTGGAAATCCAACTCCTATCGTTGATGCCAATCTTGCCAATGTGCAAACTGTGCAATATTCGGCAAATTGGGTGTATGCATCAACAAAGGGTATTCCTACTTATATCACAGGGCCATTTTTAGATGGTAATCCTTCGTTGGCTACAAACCAAAATGCAATATTTAAATTTCCTTTAGTTCCGGTTCAAAATACCGGCGCACCGGTTAGTACTACCCCAGGAAATATTGGAGTATTCATAAACGGCGTTGCACTTTTTGATTATAGAGATGGCGTTTCTTGGCAAAACTCTTCAAACTCTTTAAAAGGCGGACCACTAGGCGGTGTTGGAGATAATGTTTGGAACAGAGATGCAATTGTTGGTGAGCGTTTAGGTTTTGATTGTTCAAAAGGACATCCTGCTATGGGTAATTATCATCATCACCAAAACCCAAGTGCCTTTAAATTAGATCTAACGGTTATTTCAACGGTTTGTGTTATTTATAATGCCGATGGTCTTTACGCTTTAGATAGTACCCAACATTCACCATTGATCGGCTTTGCATATGATGGTTTCCCAATTTATGGTGGCTATGGTTATAAAAATGTTGATGGCACAGGTGGTATTTCTAGAATGAAATCAAGCTACAGTTTAAGGAACATTACCACAAGAGCAACTTATGCAGGCAGTACCGTTGCGGTAACGCCTGGTCCTACTGTAAGCGCTACTTATCCTTTAGGCTATTTTAGAGAAGATTATCAATACAATCCAACCACAACATTAACACCTGATTATTTAGACAGCCACAATGGTAGATTTTGTGTAACCCCTGAATATCCCGCAGGTACTTATTGTTATTTTGCTACAGTACAATCAAATTGGAATTCAGCTTATCCGTATGTTGTAGGACCTACATTTTACGGAACAAAAGTTGCAGCAAAAGTAACCTCTATTACTGAATCGGTAACCACATTTACTCCACCCTCAACAGGCTTATCAAAAAACGGCATTAACGATCTATCTGTTGTAGTTTACCCTAACCCTGCGAGTGATTTTATTGTTGTACAATTAAATATTTTAAATAAAGAAAACGTGTTGGTAGAAATGTTTGACATGCAAGGTAAACTGATACAAAAAACATCTGTACTTCAAGGTAGTACTATGGCATATTTAGATACAAAAACAGTTTATGCCGGACAATATTTGATCAAATTTTCGGGAGAAAATGGAGTTGTTACCAAGAAAATAATTATTACAAAATAATTTTCTATTTAAATAAAATTTAAAAAGGCTAGATGTAGATCTAGCCTTTTTTTTAGGTAAAAGTTTTTGATCAAATAGCAACAACCTCTTCCAACTCCAATTCAAATCAGTTTAAACTAAAAATTAATCCTTCAAAAAAACCTCTACTATATAGCTTGCACAAATTTATTTTTTTGAAAATAAAAAACCGGCTTGCGGGCCGGTTAATAATAAAAATTATATGTAAATAAAATTACAGCCCTATTGATAGAGAAACTGGTAATAATATTTTGAAGTGAATAACATTAAGCGGAAACTTTTTTGGTTAAGAATTTTATTTTTGATTCCTGTTTGTTAAATATTCGTACAATATTCTTACGGTGAGTAACAATTAATAATACTGCAACAACAATAGAAAATGTAGTAAGAATTGGATTAGTGTTTCCAAAAATAAAATACAATACAAATGGAAAAGCTACTCCGCCTATCATAGAAGATAATGAAACCATTCTTGAAGAAAATAATACGATCAAGAATACTAATAATGACAAGCAGCAAGAGAGCGGTAAAATACTCATTACAATTCCTAAAATTGTTGCTACCCCTTTTCCTCCTCTAAACCCTGCAAAAACAGGAAAGATATGCCCAACTAAGGCTGCAATTCCAAGAGCTAATTGTAGATTTACAAATTCATCGCTTTCAAAAACATACGGACTAAGAAAAGCCAATGAAACCGCTAAAGCACCTTTTAAAATATCAATAATTAATACAGGAATCCCTGCTTTTTGGCCTAAAACTCTAAATGTATTTGTAGCTCCGGCGTTTCCGCTTCCGAATTCACGAACGTCTATGTTATAAAAAGCCTTCCCAATCCAGACAGCTGTTGGAATTGAACCAATTAAATAAGCTAATATTACAAATACTGCAACCAATGTTTTTAAATTGTTAAATCAATTAAAGCAAATCTATAAATTATTTTAAACTAAAAAAACACTTAGACTTATTATTTATTAAAGTCTAAGTGTTTTAAAATCAATAATTTAACAATTAATAAGCGCCTTTAAGCTTAACTCCTTGTTCAATTTTTTGTAAGGCTGTAATATAAGCGGCAATTCTCATTCCGGTTTTAAATTGGGTAGCATTGTTCCAAACGGCTTCAAAAGCTATTTCCATTTTAAGATCGTGTTTAGTATTCACCTCTTCTTCAGTCCAGTAATAACCGGCTTTGTTTTGAACCCACTCAAAATAACTTACCGTTACACCACCGCTATTCGCTAAAATATCCGGTACACAAATTATTTTTTTGTCATGTAAAATAGCATCCGCCTCAGGAGCAGTTGGTCCGTTAGCACCTTCTACTATTAATTTAGCCTGAATTTTCCCTGCATTTTCTTCGGTAATTACATTTTGTAAAGCAGCAGGTACTAAAACATCGCATTTACTTGTAAGTAATTCGCTTGATTTAATTTCTGTAGCTCCTGTAAATCCCTTTAATACACGGTTATTTTTAGCAGCAAAATCTAAAGCTGCTTGAATATCAATACCTTTTTCGTTATAAAAAGAAGCTGTGTGATCACCAATACCAACAATTTTAATTCCTTTTTCAGAAAGTAAACGCGCAGCATGAGAACCAACATTACCAAAGCCTTGAACGATACATGTAACTTCGCTGGCTTTTAAATTCATTTTTTTAAGTGCTGCTAAAGTATTAACCATAACACCACGCCCGGTTGCAGCATCGCGGCCTAATGAACCACCAATTGCAATAGGTTTTCCGGTAATTACACCCGGACTATCTTCACCATTAATTTTATTAAATTCATCTAGGATCCAAGCCATTTCTCTTCCGCTTGTACCCATATCCGGTGCAGGAATATCTCTATT
>JBEIEI010000127.1:0-8531 GCA_040382975.1 Flavobacteriales bacterium | reverse complement strand
AATTTTCTACTCGACGTGACAAAAAATTATTACCCTTATTTTCATGTTATTTACAGACCTTTCAGGTTTTTAAAAACCTGAAAGGTCTGTAAATAACATGAAAATAAGGGTAATAATTTTTTGTCACGTCGAGTAGAAAATTCCGCCTCTTCGAATTTTCGTATCGAGACACGTCTGTTTAGTTCTCGATACTCCCAATAGCTATCGGGATTGAAGGAGAAATGCAAAAAATTACTCGAACTTACAATAATAATGAAAAATTAAAAAATTAGCTCTTTTTCCGCATGCTCACAACAATTGGAACGCCACTAAAATCGTACTGTTCGCGAATTTTATTTTCTAAAAAACGTTTGTATGATTCGGTTACATATTGTGGTAAGTTGCAATAGAACATAAATAAAGGCTCAGTTTTTAACTGAGTGATATATTTAACCTTTATATACTTGCCTTTTACAGCAGGTGGTGGAAAAGCAGCCATAACGCCTTGTAAAAAGTCGTTTAACTCTCGAGTAGGAATATGTTTGATCTTATTGTTGTAAACCATCATGGCCACTTCAACAGCCTTCATAATACGCTGCTTATCGGTTACCGAAATAAAAATGATAGGAATATCTTTAAAAGGGGCAATTCGTTCTCTGATCTTTTCTTCGTATTCTTTTGCGGTACTTGTGGTTTTTTCAACCAGATCCCATTTATTAACGATAATAGCAAGGCCTTTTCTGTTTCTTTCGATCAAACTTAAAATACTTAGATCCTGTGCTTCAACACCATCTTGCGCATCTATCATTAATAAACAAACATCACAATCTTCAATAGCTTTAATGGTTCTTAAAACACTGTAAAATTCAAGATCTTCGTGAACCTTCGCTTTTTTGCGCATTCCGGCAGTGTCCACTAAATAAAAATCGTGACCAAATTTAGTGTAGCGAGAATTTATTGTATCTCGGGTTGTACCGGCAACATCGGTTACAATGTTACGTTCTTCGCCTAAAAGCGCATTTGTTAAAGATGATTTTCCAACATTAGGTCGGCCAACAATGGCTATACGCGGGATGTCGGCTTGTTCAATTGCTTTTTCATCCTTAGGTAAAATTTTTATTAAAGCGTCAAGTAGGTCGCCTGTTCCACTTCCAGTAATAGCAGAAATTGGAAAAACCTCACCTAAACCAAATTGATAAAATTCAGCAGCATAAGCCGCTTTATCATGACTATCTACTTTGTTAGCTATAACTAAAGCAGGTTTTTTACTTTTTCTAATAAGATTAGCAACTTCAGTATCAAACGAGGTAACGCCATCCGTAACATCAGCTACAAATAAAACAGCGCTACATTCTTCTATGGCAATGGCAACTTGTTTACGAATTTCTCCTTCAAAAATATCATCGCTTCCTTTTATGTAACCACCTGTATCAATTACACTAAATTCAACACCACACCATTCAGATTTTCCATAATGGCGATCGCGGGTAACACCGGCAACCTCATCAACAATAGCTTGACGGGTTTCTGTTAAACGATTAAAAAGTGTTGATTTCCCAACATTGGGTCTTCCTACTATAGCAACAATATTTGGCATAAGGTTGCAAAGTTACTAAAAATCACCTTATGAGCATATTGCAAAATAAACTTGTTTCATGTATATTTGGTTAATGCTTAAAAAAGGCCTCATATTACTTTTTTTTATTGGGAGTTTTTCGAATTTTTTTTCCCAAATTGATTCCGAGAGACGCGTTGTAACGCCACATGTGAGCCCGGCATTAAAGTTTACCGAAAATTTAGGGCAATGGGATAATAATATTCTTTTTCGTGCCCAATTAGATGGCGGTGCTTTATTTATAGAGAAGAAGTGCCTCACGTTTAGTTTTTATGATAAGAAAAAATTACGTTCAATTCACAATGGCGGTTTCGAGAAAAAGCTTTACAAAGATTATAATATCGTGCTCCATGCATATAAAGTTCATTTCGATGGATGCAACTCAGATGTAAGCACGGTTAAAGCTCAAAAAGGCTCTGATTACGAAAACTTTTACATTGGCAACGACAAAACTAAATGGAAGGGTAATGTGCAAAACTACCATCAGATCTGGCTTAAAAATTTGTATAACGGCATCGATTATGAAGCAATTACTTCTGCTAAAGGGCTGAAATATAATTTTCATTTACAGCCGAATGCTAATCCTGAAAATATTAAATTAAGGTATGAGGGCGTTGACAAGATAAAGTTAAAAGAGGGTGCGGTAGTAATAGAACTTGAGGTTAATACTGTTATTGAACAGAAGCCTTACGCTTACCAGCTGATAAATGGCACTATAAAACAAGTTAAGTGCAAATACAAGCTTAATGATAAAGTTTTAAGTTTTGATTTTCCTGAGGGGTATGATAAAAATTATGAATTAGTAATTGATCCGGTGTTGGTTTTCGCGGCACAGTCGGGCTCACTTGCCGATAATTTTGGAATGACTGGCACTTTTGATATGCAAGGGAATTTGTACAGTGGAGGAACAGTTTTTGGATCAGGCTATCCTTATATTATTGGCTCATTCAGTAATGTTTTTAATGGGGCGCCTGCGTATGGCAATACAGATATTGTGCTTACCAAATATAATGCAACAGGCAACGCCTTAATTTTTTCTACATACATGGGAGGTAGTGGAACTGAGGTAGTAACTAGTTTAATTGTTGACAAAAACAACAATTTATATTTATATGGCGCTACAGGCTCTACAAATTTTCCTATTACTCCAGGAGCCGCTTATCCTGCGTTCGCTGGTGGACAAAACATTGGATTTATTAGTAACGGCTCTGTTTTTTTAGGAGGAACGGATATGTACGTTTCCAAATTTAATGCAACTGGAAGCGCTTTGATTGGTTCAACCTATTATGGAGGTAGCGATAACGACGGTCTTAACTATCTTGAAGGAGTATCTTCATTTACCTACGCACTAAATCCTTCACCCGGAAATGCTGTAACCAATGTTACGAATTATGATTCGTTGCAAACTAATTATGGCGATACTTATCGAGGAGAGATACAATTAGATACTTTAAACAATGTTTACATTGCTAGTTCAACACGCTCTTCTAATATCCCAATTGTTGGTGGCTTTGATAATTCTTTAGGCGGAAAGCAAGATGCCATAATTGCGAAATTTAACACGAATTTAACTGCACTGGTTTATAGTAGTTTTATAGGTGGAAGTAAAAATGATTGTGGTAATGGATTGTTTGTAACACCTAATTTTGAGGTTTTTATTACTGGCGGAACATGTAGTACTAATTTTCCGATAACTGCCGCAGCTCATTCAACGGTTTATAATGGTGGCAAAACAGATGGTTTTCTAACTAAAATTGCAGCTTCAGGAAGTCTTATTCTTCAATCTACTTTTGTTGGAACTAATCAATACGATAATTCTTTTTTTGTTCAATGTAATGTTGCGGGTCAACCTCACATATATGGCCAATCTAAAGGAAACATGCCGATTGTGAATTCAGGAACAGTTGTCCCGTATAACAATCCAAATACACATCAGTTTATAACAAAGTTTGATAATATATTATCTACAAAACTGATGTCAACTGTTTTTGGTAGTAATACAAACAACATGGATATCTCTCCGTCTGCATTTGCGGTAGACGAGTGTAACGGCAACATTTATTTATCAGGATGGGGAGGGAATATTTTAACAGGCCCTGCTATGGGCGGAATGCCAATGTTTACGCCAACACAAGGCACCACAACTGGGTATGATTTTTATTTAATGGCTCTTACACCAAATGCCGGCAGTTTAATATACGGTTCTTATTTTGGAGGTGCAACAAGTCAAGAACATGTTGATGGCGGAACCTCCAGGTTTGATAGAAAAGGTGTAATATATCAGTCTGTTTGTGCCGGTTGCTCAACCGGAAACCCAAATGCAGCAAATCAAGATTTTCCTGTAACACCAGGTGCATGGCCAGGAATACCAGGATTTCCTAATCAAAATACACAAAATTTTAATTGCAATAATGGTGTTTTTAAAATTGATTTTAAGTTTCAATCTACAGTTGCAACAATAAATTCAAATACCATTGCAGGTTGCCCTCCGTTAACTGTTAATCTTACTAATGGCACTCCCGGCACTGGTTATACCTGGTATTTAGGGCCTGGTAACACAACATCAACTACTTTAAATCCGATTGTTACTTTTACAATTCCCGGAACATATACAATTTCCCTTGTCGTGAATGACACAACAAAATGCATAAAAAAAGATAGTACCATAAAAATTATTACAGTTCATCCAAAACCAACACCGGCATTTACCTCAACTATTACGCCTTGTTTAAACTCATTTAGCACAACAAACACTTCTAGCGGGGGTAATTCTTTTATTTGGAATTTTGGTGATGCAACAGCCACTTCAACACTTACAAATCCTACCCATTCTTACGCAAGTTCTGGAAATTATACAGTTACCTTAACTGCAACCAATTCTTTTGGTTGTAAAGATTCGATCAAACAACCCGTTTCTGTTTTTATTTTTAATCCTGGTGTTGCAAGTGGTTCAACAATTTGTTATGGATATAGCGCCAATGTTTCTGCCAGTGGAGGAACGAGTTACACTTGGTCGCCAGGAGCACAAGTTAGTAACACGAGTATTGCAAATCCTATTGTGACCCCCACATCTAGTACGATCTATACCGTAACGATCTTTAACAACACAGCTGGAAATAACTGTTTAAGAACGTTAACAACAAATGTAATCGTAAATCCAAAACCAAATGCAAATTTTAATTACACGATAAACCCATGTGGTGGCGGAGTTACTTTTAATGATCTTTCTGCTGCCAACATAACAGCGTGGCAATGGACATTGTCTCCCACAGCAACCAGCACAGTTCAGAACCCTTATAATTTTTACAATGCAGGCGGAACGCATACCGTTAATTTAATAGTTACAAATAGTGATGGTTGTAAAGATACTTCGGCGCAAATAATTACTGTTGGTATTCCGCCACCAGTTTCTGCATCTGGTGGAAGTTTAATTTGCAGAGGCTATTATGCTCAACTGAACGCAACCGGAGGTGTATCATATCAGTGGACGCCAACCGTTTCATTAAACCTTCCGTTTACAGCAAATCCTGAAGCTACGCCAACCATTAGCACTCAATATTCTGTAGTTATTACCACTTCATTAATAGTGAATGGTTTGCCTTGTCAGTTTTTATTAACCACAAATGTAAATGTTACACAGCCTTCTGTTATTCCCGTTGGTGCAAATGCCAATCCGGTTATAGTTACCACTGGCAGTGCCACCACATTAACCTATATAGGTGACCCCGGGGCCATTGTAAACTGGTTGCCTCCCGGCAGCACAACTCCGGCAATAGGCTATACAGTTACTGCTTATCCCGATCGCCCAACTACATATACCGCAGTAGCCTCATATGGCGCTTGTAAAGAAAGTGCTCAAGTTCGTGTAGACGCTTATTCTGCCGGTTGTTTAGACGGAGACGTTTTTGTGCCTAATACTTTTACGCCAAATGGAGATGGTAAAAATGACCTATTATTTGTTAGAGGTTTAAAAGTTGAAGAGATCTATTTTGCAGTTTATAACCGTTGGGGAGAAATGGTTTTTGAAACAAATGATAAAACAAAGGGTTGGGATGGTATTTACAAAGGTAGAGCGGCAGATGTGGGTGTTTTTGGTTGGTATTTAAAAGTTAAGTGCATAAACGGCGAGGAAAGTTTTAAAAAGGGAAATGTAACTTTAGTTCGATAAAGACAATAAATTTTAATTTTTATTTATTAATCATTTAAAAAATTATTACATTTGCCATCCCAAATGGTAGATGTAGCTCAGTTGGTTAGAGCATCGGTTTGTGGTACCGAGGGTCGTGGGTTCGAATCCCATCATTTACCCTAAAGAAAACTAAAGCCTTGCTATGCAAGGCTTTTTTCATTTAAGACCAAGTATGAAAGTTTTTCACTTTCATAAACGAGGGTCTTAAATGAAAAAAAAGACGCGAATAGTTTCTGTTCGCGTCTTTTAGTTTTCTTTGAGCAGAAACTCCTTCTGTGGATCTGCGCAGCTAATCACATATTTTCAAAGGTCGAATCTTAAAAATAAATTAACCCTGAAAGGGTTTAAATTGTTAAGTAGCAACTCATCAAAGGTTTCTGCGGAGCTAATCCAATTATATGTCTAATTTTACAACCAACTTGAGATTGCCTTGCTGAAAAAGCTCGCTATGACAGGAAATAGCAATTTATTAAATAAATAATTCCGATAGCTATCTAAATTTATTCAGAATTGTAATTCCTATTTCTTAATGAAAAAATTATTTAGCGGTTCGGCAATGGTAGAATTTGGTTGATTTATTTTAAGGAGTTCGCAAATGGTTGGCGCAATTTGAGTAATGCTAGTGTAATTATAATTCTCTCCTTTTAGTATCCCGTTTCCGTAAAAAATTACAGGCACATGTGTATCATAATTATATCCTGCACCATGAGTAGTTCCTTTTTCTGAATAATCCATCCAGGCAGGATTGTATATAAAACAAACATTGCCGCTTAATTTATGATTGTACCCGTTTTGTAATAAAGCCCTATAATCATTTTTCGGAAACGATTGGTTTTTTAAAGTTGTTGAGGTATAAGCTTCTGCTATACCATTAATAGTGATCAAAAATGTGGCCAGATCTTCTTCAACCTCATTTTTATTTAACTTTAATTTATTGAGTGTTTTATCGTTTATATAAACTTGCTCGTTACACACGTTTGCCAAAAGCAAACTGTCACCATAAGTAGTTTGAAAATAATTTTTTATTTTTTTTATTAGTTTTGCTTCTTTTAAATAACCTGCAGGAATTTTATTGTCTAATAAATGATTTGGCACATCCGCTCCGCCATGATCTGCTGTTAAAAAAACCGTGTAATTACCTTTGCCTACTTCTTTATCTAACGTATTAAGCAGCTCTTCTATATCCTTATCTAAGCGTAAATAAATATCTTCCACTTCTACAGCTCTTGATCCGTATGAATGCGCAACAATATCAGTACTTGAAAAGCTGATGCAAAAAAGGTCCGTTTCATCATCTTTACCTAACTGTTCGTTCTTTAAACATTCAATCGCAATATCCTTGGTAAGGGTGTTGCCATGCGGTGTAGCTTTTATAATGCCAAATTTATTTTTTTCTATATATGAACTGTATTCATAAGGAAAAACAGCTTTATCTTTTTTGTTCGGCGCGCCTTCGTACCTGTTTTCATCCGCTATTGAATTCGTATAGGTTTCAATAGGAAAAAGTGTTGACCATCCTTTTTCTAAATAACTTTTTGTTGATCCTTTAGAATTAAAATTCACCAACCATTTTGGTAATTCTTTTACATACCAAGAAGATGAAATAAAATTTCCTGTTGAATCATCGTACCAAAATGCTGCGTTGGCAGCGTGCCCCGCAGGTAAAATAGAACTTCTGTCTTTTAAGGCTACACTATATACTTTTGCTTTTTGATTAGAACTCATTTTTAATTCGTCGCCAATGGTAGAACTTAATTGATTTTTTGGAGACATTAATCCGTTCTTACTTGCTGAACCAACTGTTTTCACGGTTGTGTCTTCGCAACAATAAATTGCAACCGCAGAGTTTTTAACGAACCAATCGTTGGCTATAATGCCGTGTGAGCGAGGGGTTGCTCCAGTGTATATACTGCTGTGACCAGGCCCTGTATAAGTTGGAATGTAATTATAATGCGCATTCTTAAAATAATACCCATCGTTTACTAGTCTTTTAAAACCACCGATGCCATATCGGTTCCAATAACGATAAATATAGTCGTTTCGCATTTGATCAACTACAATGCCAACAACTAATTTGGGCTTACTAGTTACTGAAACCGCTTTTTTTGTTTGTGAAAAAAATGTTGAACTGCTAACAATAAGTAAAAGAATTGGCAGAAAAATTAAACGCTTTTTCATGGGGAGGAATTTGTTTTAATCTAATTTTTGAAAGACCGAATTATTGCTTTTAAATTCAGGTACAAGATCTTTCATTCGCTGTACAATAAGTTCGTTGTTTTGAGTATTAAATAATTTTATAAGCTCGTTAATGATGTTTTTTACTTCTTCGTAATCATACTCTCTTACCTTACCAATTAATATTTGATCGTGATGCGTTGGAAGTGTGTTTTCGGTATCCGCTAAGAGTTCTTCAAATAATTTTTCACCCGGTCTTAACCCCGTAAAAATAATTTTTATATCGCGGTTTTCTTTTAATCCGGAAAGCAGTATCATCTTTCTTGCCAGGTCGAGTATTTTAACCGATTTGCCCATATTAAAAACGAATATCTCTCCACCTTTACCAATACTTCCCGCTTCTAACACCAGCTGACTGGCCTCAGGAATGGTCATAAAATAACGAGTAATATCCGGGTGAGTTATAGTAATTGGTCCGCCCTCCTCAATTTGCTTTTTAAATCTTGGCATTACAGAACCGTTAGAGCCAAGCACATTTCCAAAACGTGTAGTAATAAATTTTGTTTGTGATTT
>JBEIEI010000126.1:0-8532 GCA_040382975.1 Flavobacteriales bacterium | reverse complement strand
CCTGTAACCTATAAATATGATGAACTGGATGAAAGCACAAAAGAGCTTTGGAATAAAAAATGGCAATATAATAAAGACATTTCGCCAGAACAGCAATACAACAAAGCCGGTATTTACGCAGAGTTTGCCAAGGTAGTTTGCATTGGATTAGGTCATTATCACCAAAATAAATTTCGTATAAAAACCATTTCATCCACTAACGAAGTTGAAATATTGAACCAATTCGCTGAGGTATTAAAATCTCATTTTAATACTTACAGTCATTTATTATGTGCACATAACGGCAAAGAATTTGATTTTCCATTTTTATGTCGTCGATTTTTAATTAATAATTTACCCTTACCAAAAATATTACAAATTCAAGGCTTAAAACCTTGGGAGGTAAAGCATATTGATACAATGGACCTTTGGAAATTTGGAGATGTAAAAAATTTCAGTTCACTTAATCTTCTGGCGCATGTTTTAGAGATTCCTTCACCAAAAGATGAGATGGATGGAAGTATGGTTGGTCAAACTTTTTATGAAGAAAAAGATCTTGCAAAAATTGCGAAATATTGCCAAAAGGATGTAATAACCCTTGCAAGAGTATATAATCGCTTTGCAGGAGCAGGAAATTTACCTGATGATGATATTATTTTTGTGTAACTTCATCCAGAAATTTAAAGCTAGTTAATATTATGTCGCCACGTATAGCAATTATTGGTAGCGGAAGTTGGGCAACAGCACTGGCAAAGTTACTCCTTAACAACACCACAAAAATAAATTGGTTTATTCGTAAGCAAGAAGATATTGACTTGTTTAAAGAGTATAAAAACAATCCAAAATATTTAAGTTCTGTTGATTTTGATATTACTAAAATTTCTTTTTTTGACTCAATTACCGATTGCATTCAAAATTCAGATTATATTATTTTAGCCATTCCATCTGCATTTTTACACACTTCCTTTTTAAAATTAACTTCCAATGATCTAAAAGATAAATTTATTTTTTCGGCCATTAAAGGTATTGTTCCCGAGCATAATTTAATTGTTGGCGAATATTTAAACACGGTTTACAAAGTTTCTTTACAAAACATTGGTGTAATAACAGGGCCTTGCCATGCAGAGGAAGTAGCAATGGAAAAACTTAGTTATTTAACCATTGCATCTCAAAACACAAATAGCGCAACCACATTAAGCAATTTATTAAACTGCCGGTATTTAAAATCGTCTGTAAGTGATGATATTTATGGTACTGAATATTCGGCAGTTCTTAAAAATGTAATTGCCGTTGCGGGAGGAATTTGTCACGGATTGGGTTATGGTGATAATTTTTTAGCAGTTTTAATAAGTAATGCCATACAGGAAATAAAACGTTTTGTAGATGAAGTTCATCCAATAAACAGAGATATAAATGCCTCTGCTTATCTAGGAGACCTTCTGGTTACTGCCTACTCCCAATTTAGTCGTAATAGAATGTTTGGCACCATGCTAGGAAAAGGCTATGGCGTTAAACGCGCGCAATTGGAAATGAACATGGTAGCCGAAGGTTATTACGCTGTAAAATGTGTTTATGAGATAAATAAAAATCATAAAATTCACATGCCAATTACAAATGCTGTATATAATATCATTTATAAAGATCATGATGCAAGAAAAGAAATAACTGAATTGTCTAATTTATTATCGTAACCCTATTGAAAAACTTTGCCCTAATTATTTCTGTGGTTTTGCATCCGTTATTAATGGCAACCTATTTGTGTCTTTTATTTTTTTTTGGCATCCCAAATACTGTTTACGATTACTTAACTCCAATAGAAACAAAATGGCGAATTTCGCTGGTTGTGTTTTTTTTCTCGTTTATTTTTCCTGTTTTAAACATTTACCTTTTAGTTAAATTAAAAAAAATACCAAATATCCTACTTTCAAATCAACACGATAGAACGTTTCCCTATTTTATTACTGCACTATTCTATTTTGGTTTATTTTACTTATTAATGGATATTAATATTTGGAATAGTGTAAAATTATTTATTGTTGGAGGTGCTCTTTCCATTCTAATATCTACCTTAATTAACCTTAAATATAAGATCAGTGCACACATGGTTGGCATTGGCGGTGTGCTTGGTGTATTAATTTCGGTATCCTATTTAATTAAGTTTGACATGACACTTTATTATATACTTACAATTATTGCTGCTGGTATTATTGGCTTTGCTCGTTTATTTTTAAATGAACACAAACCAGCGCAATTATATTTAGGTTTTTTTTTAGGATTAATCGTGCAAAGTGGTTTGTTTTTTAGTTTACAAAAAATAACCTTTGCTTAAATTGATACGATTTTGAATTTAGTAATCGGCGCCACAGGAATATTAGGAAG
The DNA here is from genome assembly GCA_040382975.1 of Flavobacteriales bacterium. Taxonomy (GTDB): domain Bacteria; phylum Bacteroidota; class Bacteroidia; order B-17B0; family Aurantibacillaceae; genus Aurantibacillus. The sequence continues at coordinate 6,174 of JBEIEI010000126.1, read as the reverse complement.
TCAAGTTGTTTTGAAACTCTTACAAAACAACCAGCCTGTAATTGCCTGCAGGCAAAAAACTAGCGATATAAACAAAGTAGAAAAACTTTTTTCTTATTACGATAACAATTACCAACAATTATTCTCAAAAATAAAATGGGTCGAATTAGATGTTTGTGATATTTTTTCGATTGAGGATGCACTTGAAGGAATTACAAACGTATATAACTGTTCCGGTTTTGTATCATTTAATAAAAGCGACAGAGAGAAGCTTTACAAAATAAATGAGGGCGGAACCACAAACATCGTTAACGCCTGCCTTCACAAAAAAATTTCAGCACTTTGTCATGTAAGCTCAATTGCTACAATTAATAATTCTGATTACACACAACCATTAAATGAAACTGTTTTTTGGAAATTTTCAGGTAAAGAAAGTGATTATGCAATAAGTAAATATAATGGCGAAAGAGAAATTTGGCGCGGAATTGAAGAAGGATTAAATGCTGTTATCGTAAACCCAGGGGTAATATTATCTTCCGGTTTTTGGAGTCAAAGCAGCTCAAAATTATTTAAGGTGTGTTTCGAAGGTAATAAATTTTATACCGAAGGCCTTGCCGGTTATATTGCTGCCCAAGACGTTGCAAATTATATGATCGACCTTGTGGAAAAAAAACTATTTTCAAACAGGTATATTTTGATCGAAGAAAATTATTCTTTTAAAGATATCTTTGATAAAATTCAAACAGAATTAAAAAAAGAAAAGCCAACTATAAATGCCGGTAAAAAACTTATGATGGTTGCGCGAATTTTGGATGGAATTATTTGCGCTTTCTCAAATAAAGAGCCTAAAATAACTAAGGCATTAATATTCTCGGCTTTTAGCAAACAAAAATATTCCAACGCAAAAATTAAGTCAGTCTCGCAATTATCGCTTACCTCTGTAAATCAAGTAATTGAAAAAATATGTAGGGATTTTATGGCCGATAAAGGCATTTAATAGACTATAAGCCGTAAATTCGGCTAATAAAAGTCCATTTTTATCAATTAAATTTTGTTTTTTGTAGATTAAATATATAATTTAGTCTATTATTTAATTAAATCTTAACAAATTGATATGCATATTGCAATTGCCGGGAATATTGGGTCAGGGAAAACTACATTAACTTCGTTACTAGCTAAACATTATAAATGGCACGCGCATTACGAAGACGCAGATGATAACCCCTACCTAAACGACTTTTATGAAGAAATGCAGCGTTGGTCATTCAATTTGCAAGTATATTTTCTAAATACGCGTTTTAATCAGATCTTAGATATTAGAAAAGGTAAACATTCTGTGGTTCAAGACAGAACGATTTATGAAGACGCTTATATTTTCGCTCCTAACTTACACGCCATGGGGTTAATGACCTCTCGCGATTACGATAATTATTTTTCATTGTTTAAATTAATGGAAAGTTTAATTAAAGCTCCGGACCTAATAATCTATTTAAGAGCAAGCGTTCCTACCTTAGTTAAACAAATTCAGAAACGTGGAAGAGATTATGAAAATAGCATTCGCTTAGATTATTTAAAAAGGCTGAACGAACGTTATGAAGCATGGAGTACATCATACGAGTCGGGAAAAATTTTGGTAGTAGATGTTGATGATATTAATTTTAGCGAAAGCAAAGAAGATCTAGGTAAGGTAATTAGAATGATTGACGCTGAACTAAACGGTTTATTTAAATAGTGAGCTTAACAATAAATAAAGAATCAGAGTTTTTTGATCTGCATTTTACAAAGCAGGTTAAAAACATTACCCAATCTGGCAATTTAATATTAGCCTATGATGGCGTTTTGAATAATGAAACAATTTCGAAACTTGAAACTGAAATTGAAACAAATATTCTTGACAAAAACTTTCCAAAACAAGTAGTTAAAAAGGTTTTCTTTATTTGTGTTGAATCACTTCAAAATCAATTGATCCATGGTCACAAGGATGATAAAGGATCGCAACATAATTTTTTCTTACTAGCACATTCAGACAAATCTGTAAATATCATTTCAGCTAACCTTATCTCTAATTCATCGGTAGAAAAAATAAAAGGGCAGATAGAAAAAATAAATTCATTTGAGGATCCTGCTGCATTAAAAGCCTATTATCTGGAGCATTTAGAAAATAACGAATTGAGCGATAAAGGCGGCGCCGGACTAGGTTTTATAACTATTGCCATGAAGAGTGGAAATAAAATAACACCGCAATTTGAAACCATCAACGATAAATACTCTTTGTTTTTGTTAGAGATAAAAATAAATCTTGAGTAAGCGAAAAAATGTCGCACAATCAAAAGCCAATTCTTTTTTTAGCTTCTTGGTATCCAACACCACAAAACATCAATCACGGTATTTTTATTAAAAATCATGCGCTGGCGTTAAGCAAGTACATGCCTATTATAGTTGTTTACGCCTACTCCTCAAGCGAAGCAAAACAAACAAAAATTACAAAAAACAAACAGGGCAATTTTGAAGAGTGGATCTTAGAATACAAAAAAGTAGATCAAACTATTCCGGTATTGTCGTCAATAATAAAATACAAGCGCTTTAAAAACGCATACGCTACTCTTTTAAAGGAATTGATCAGCAACAACATTTCCATCAAAGCCATTCAATTAAACACTATTTTTCCGGCAGCCATAAGTTTGCACCTATTTAAGGATCACTTTAAGGTGCCGCATACGATAGTTGAACACTGGAGCGGCTACTTACCGGAAGACGGCAATTATAAAGGCTTTATGCAAACCTATTTTACCGAAAAAGCAGTTGCCACAGCCTCTAAATTATTTTATGTTTCCGAAAAACAAAAAAATGCCATGCTCGATCATGGTTTAAATGGCGATTATGAATTAATTTATAACGTCGTAAATACGAGCGTTTTTTGTGAGAATAAAACCATTAAAAGTTCAAAACCTCTTTTACTCCACGTTTCATCTTTAGTTGAAAAAGAAAAAAATATTAGCGGCACTTTAAGTGTGATCCAAAAATTACAAAAAGCCAATTATCAATTCGATCTTTTAATTGTTGGAGGAAACGAATCCTCTATTTCTAAATACAAACAAAAAGCCGAAGCACTTGGTTTGAAGGATGTAACGTTTACCGGAGAAAAAAATCAAATAGAAGTTGCAACCTACATGCAACAAGCCCACGCATTGATATTGTTTAGTAATTATGAAGGCATGCCGGTTGTTGTATTAGAAGCGCTTGCAACGGGCTTGCCTGTTTTTGCCGGCAAGGTTGGACAATTACCAAATTTAATTACCAACGACTTTGGAAAATTAGTGTCTGTTGGCAACGAAATCGAACTGGAAATAACTCTTGGTGAATTTTTAGACGGGAAATTAAAATTTGATCCCGAAAAAATGGTCGACTTCATTTCAAAAAATGCATCGCAAGACATTGTAGGAAAAAAATTAGCAGACTGTTACAATACTGTTTGCTCTTCAACAAATTTGGTTAACTCTACAAACTGAGCCACTGATAATTGTTCCGGTCGTTTATCTAATAATGGATGACGTAATTCATTATTATTAAATAAGGTTCTTACTGAATTACGAATGGTTTTTCTGCGTTGATTAAAAGTTGTTTTTACGATCTTCTTAAAAAGCACTTCGTCACAATCTAATTTTTGTACACTATTTCTGGTTAAACGAATTACAGCGCTTTTCACTTTTGGTGGCGGCGTAAATACATTTTCGTGTACCGTAAATAAATATTCGATATCATAATACGCTTGTAACAAAACACTTAAAATACCATACACTTTAGAACCTGGTTTCTCGGCAAGACGCATGGCTACTTCCTTTTGGAACATGCCTACCACATAATCAACACTGTTTTTATTTTCTAAAACCTTAAACATGATCTGGCTTGAAATGTTGTAAGGAAAATTTCCAACCACATTAAATTTTTGCCCGGCTAATTTTTGAAGATCTGCTTCTAAAAAATCCGATAAAATTATTTTGTCTTTTTTTTCAGGATATTTTAGTTTTAAATAGTCAACCGATTCTCCGTCCACATCCATCGCCAAAAAATTCTCAACATCATTTATTAAGAATTGCGTTAAGACTCCTGTTCCTGGACCAACCTCAATAATAAAAGAAGTTTTATCTTTTTCTAATAATGCGCCTACTGTATCTCTTGCGATGTTTTCATCGTTCAAAAAATGTTGACCTAAATGTTTTTTTGCTCTTACAGGTTGCACGTTAGTTAGTTTTTGTGATATTGTTTTCCGCCTAAGGCCATTAAGTATGTTTTTATTAATTCGTCTAGGTCGCCATCTAAAACACCTTCGGCGTTGGTAATCTTTAATTCTGATCTATGATCGTTAACCATTTTATATGGATGCAACACATAACTGCGAATTTGAGAACCCCACTCGATTTTCATTTTTCCGTCTTCTACAGCATTTTTAGCTTCGTTCCGTTTTCTAATTTCCAATTCATATAACTGCGAACGTAACATTTTCATTGCCAGTTCACGGTTTCCTAACTGAGAACGCTCTACCTGACACACTACAACTATACCAGTTGGTTTATGCGTTAACTGAACTTTACTCTCAACTTTATTTACATTTTGTCCACCCGCACCGCCACTACGCGAAGTAGAAATTTCAATATCCGCAGGCTTAATGTCTATTTCAATGGTATCATCAACAACAGGATAAACATAAACACTTGCAAAACTTGTGTGTCGTTTGGCATTAGAATCAAAAGGACTAATACGTACTAAACGATGAACGCCATTCTCTCCTTTTAAATAGCCGTAAGCAAAATCGCCTTCTATTTGAATAGACACAGATTTTATTCCGGCCATATCTCCGGCGTTGTAATCAAGCTCCTTTACTTTATAACCTTTTTTCTCGGCCCACATTAAATACATTCGTAACAACATGCTCGCCCAATCACAGCTCTCTGTACCACCGGCGCCTGCATTAATTTGTAAAATACAATTTAACGGGTCTTCTTCGCCGCGCAACATATTCTTAAATTCTATCTCTTCAAGATTTTTTAAGGTCGCTTTATACTCTGCCTCTGTTTCTTCTTCAGAAGCATCGCCACTTTTATAAAAATCGTATAAGGTGTTTAAGTCATCTAATTTAAGATGCAAATTATCGTAAGCGCTTGTCCACGATTTAATTTGTTTTACTTCATTTAGTGTTTTTTCGGCCTTTTTGGAGTCGTTCCAAAAATTGGGATCAAGGGTTTTTTCTTCTAATAACTCCAGATCGTGTTTCTTCCTATCATAGTCAAAGAAACCCCCTCAACGCGATACTGCGATCATTCAAGTCTTTTAATTGCTCATTTGTAAACATGTTGTAAAGGTACTAAAAATTATTTGTGTTTTTAACAGGCCAAAAATATACGTATGGAATTAACATGATCAATCCGAAGCCCATTATTCCCATTACAAAAGCGATGTAGAGGTGGGTTAAGATGCCAATTACTAATAAGGGCTTTTTAATTTTTTCTACCCATATTAAAACCGGAAATAACAACTGATAAAAAAGGATCAAATAATTAAAAAAGTAACCAAAAATTCCGGCAACTGAAAATGTATTACTGTATAAATTAAAATAGTTCACTTCACCTAAATTAATTATTGCTATACCGCTTAGCCAATCGCTGCTGTTTAATTTTGCAATACCGGCAATTAAATACACTATTTGTATTTGGATCACGATCGCGAGTACGCCAAAATTGTGAAAGCATTTTGTGAGGTCATTCAGCCAAATAGAAGAATTGCTGCGAGTTTTAGAAAGAAAGCAATTAAAAAATAAAAACTGATTTAATAAATGATCGCCTCCGGTTAATGTTGGGTATAGTTTATTGTGTATGTTTATTACCAAAAACCAAAGAAAAACTTCAAATAAAATGGGGATCTTTTTTACAAAATAACTTAAAGCCAAAAAAAATAATGTTCCAAAAATAAAAAAATAGCCTGCACTAAAGGATGTGTTATTATAAAGCAAAAAAGCCATGTCTTTAAACGCACCCAAAGAATAAGGTTTAATATATGCAATAGCGTTTTTCCCGAAGTAAAGGTTATAATACCAAAGCCAGTAAATAACTTTAATGACTATAAACAAATACAACAGTTGTTTAAACTTAAGGGTTTGATGACTCAGATTATATTCGGAAAAAAAATATGATACTACCT
>JBEIEI010000125.1:0-8546 GCA_040382975.1 Flavobacteriales bacterium | reverse complement strand
CATATCCTCATCTTCACTACTCAAAAGGGGAATAAAATCCGAGTCCTCATCAATCCCTTGTTTAAAGGACAAATCATCAATATCTCTAAAATTCATAATTAAATTGTATTGTTTCTACAAGGTATAAAACACAATTTGTGCCATTAAAATAAACTAGACTATTTGGCAGGTTTAGCAGGCATTCTCACAAAAAAGGAAAAGCCGTTTTTTGAATACAATTTTTTAAGCTCTGGGTTGGTAGATACATCTTTATCTGAAGTTGTTTTAGAAATAATAAAGGCAGGTTTATCTATTTGCCCATGCTCCATCCAGTATAAATTGGCCATAGCATAACTTGTTAATCGCGAATGGCCTTGTTTTTCCCAAACATCCAGCATTTCTTCAATTACAAGGTTTTGACTTTTATTTTGATAATCACTTGGTTTTCTGTTAGAATAAAATAAGTAGGCGTAGCTCTTAAAACCGGAGGTTTCAATATAACAATTGGTAGATGCACTAGCTTTGTAAAATTCAATTGCGGCATGTTGGGTATATAATTCTACTTTTGGTATTATAACTGCAATTGTTAGGTAAATAAAGACCAAATTAAATACAAAGCCGTAATACAACAGTTTTATTTTATGTTTGTTAACTGCAATAAAAACCAGTATTGCACCAATTAAAAAAGCTAACACTATTAACGATTCAAAACCGGTCCATTTTACATCAGCTTGTAAATTCATTAAAGCAAATTCGTCTTTGATTAAACCACTATTTATAATAGATGGTTTTAATGTGTTTATTAAACCAATGGCGGTAAATGCTATTGTAAAAGCGCCTGCAACTATCCAATAAATTGTTTTTAAGAGAGTTGTAAATTTTATTCGTTCAAAATTTTGAACGATGCCTATTGTAGCAATAAACGTTAATGGAAAATAACAAAGAGAAGAATAATGCACGATCTTAGTTTGTGCCAATGAAAAAAGTAGAATAACAACCCAAAATAAACAAATAAATATTTTACGAAATTGTTTTTGGTAAGGCGTTAATGTGTTATAATTTAAATACGAAGTAATAAATAGGAGCGAGGCAGGAAAGCAACCTATGAGTAAGACAACAAAATGATAAATAAACGGACCGCTATGTCCGCTATCTTCTGTTTTAAGTAATCGAATTTGATACTCAATAAATTCTTGTATTACATGTTGGTTACCTTTAAGCCATTCGATCAAGAACCAACTACCTGCCACAAAAATTGTAGTCATTGCAAATAGAATAAATGGTTTTGATAAAAGTAATTTTAATTGTTTGTTCCAAATTAAATAAACTAATAGTGTTAAACCTACAATTACAATAGCCGCAGGGCCTTTGGTTAAAACGGCGGCACCCAAAAATAAACCAGATAATAATGCATTAATGATCTCTTTTTTACCGTTTGGATTATTAAGAAAAAGCAGGCAATTATAAATAGATAAGAAAATAAATAAATTAAACCATGGGTCTATTAATCCTGATTTAAAATATAAGTGTGGAAGTAGGGTAGAGGCGTAGATCAAACTCCATATAATACCAAATTTTTGCGAGTGGAATTTTTTGTCAATTAAATAAATTGCAATGAGAGAAACGATAGAACAAATGGCATTTGGAAAACGTGCTGCAAATTCATTAACTCCGAATATGCTCATACTAGCTGCTTGCAGCCAAATAAACAAAGGTGGTTTTTCCCAAAACGGACGGTAGTTTAATTGCACTTGAGAGTAATTGCCTGATACTATCATTTCGCGGGCACACTCGGCAAAATTAACTTCATCCCAATCAAATAATGGGCAGTTGCCAATAAAGGGAATAAAAATAATTGCAGAAATAATTACAATTAAAAAAATTAAAAGAGTATTATTTTTTAAATAAAGCATTAAGACCTTTTAAAATTTAAAAGCGGTTTGTTTAATGTTTCGAATTTAGTGTTGCCAATAAAAATAAAATAGAAAATGACGGCGGCTAGCGTTCCAATTAAACTACCAAAGGTTACATCTACTAACCAGTGCTGCGATAAATAGGTTCGACTAAATGTCGCCATTAATGCAATAACAAAGAAAATAATCTTTAAAAGTTTGTTTTCTGTAATTAACGCTAAGCATGTAAAGAGTGCGAAAGCAGAAGTGGAGTGTCCGCTTGGGAAACTGTTTTGTCCAACCATTTCAACACCTTCAATATATTTAAGTTTAATGTGTTGCACGAAATAACCGAATACATAATGCGGGCGGTTAACATCCGAATAAAAAAAGTTTTTTAAAAGCGATGTAAATAAGCCCGAAACAATGTAGGATGACAAAATAAAAACACCATTTCGTTTATTGAATAAAAAAACAAAAATAGCAAGAATTACTGCAAAAATCCCGTCACCTAAATGGGTAAAATATTTAAAAAAAGTATCTAATGCAGGATTGCCAACAAGCGAGTTTATTTTTATATGTAGGGCTACTTTATCAACTTGAAATATATAGAAAAAGGCCCAAGTCAGAGCAGTTAAATAGAGCAAAAAATAAAGCCAGTTATTTTTAATAAATACTTTCAAATTATAGTTTTTTTGCTTCGTTCCAATATTTATCTAACTCTTCCAGTTTGCAATCGGCAATTTGTTTTCCTTGTTCTTTTACTTTGGCTTCCATGTAGCCAAAGCGTTTAATGAATTTTTTATTGGTTTGTTCTAAAGCATCTTCGGGATTGATGTTTAAAAAGCGACCATAATTTATTAAAGAAAATAATACGTCGCCAAATTCTTTTTCTGCCGCTTGTTGATTTTTATTTTTTATTTCAACTTCAAACTCATCCAATTCTTCTTTTACTTTTTCATAAACCTGCTCGGGTTTATCCCAATCAAAACCTACAGCTCGCGCCTTTTCTTGAATGCGATAGGCTTTTAATAAAGCAGGCATACTATTAGGCACACCGGATAGAACAGAGGTGTTTCCGCCTTTTTCTTTTTGTTTTAATTGTTCCCAGTTTTGTTTTACTTGTTCTTCGGTTTCTGCTTTTACATCTCCGTATATATGTGGGTGTCTGAAAATTAATTTCTCGCACAAGCCATCAATAACATCTTTAATATTAAAGCTGTTTGTTTCGCTGGCAATACGTGAATAAAAAACAATATGTAATAAAATATCGCCAAGTTCTTTTTTAATTTCGGTTAGATCGTTTTTAAGGATCGCATCACTTAGTTCGTATGTTTCTTCAATTGTTAAATGTCTAATACTTTCAATGGTTTGTTTTTTATCCCAGGGGCATTGTTCCCTTAGTTCATCCATTATTTTTAAAAGCTTCAAAAATGAAGCCGCGCGTTCGTCCATAGTGCAACAAATTTAACAATTTATAAAAACTAACAGATATGTTAAAAACTAGAGCAGGGTTATTTAACTTAATTTTAATTTTTAATTGATTTTTTTGGTAATTTCGATGATCGGTATAACAAAGTAGATAAACTGTAAAAAAACAAACATGAAAAAAACAATAAACACTATTTTTCAAAATAGAATCGTTTTAATTATAGTAATGGTTATTGCTATGGCTTTTAATAGATCCGGCTCTTTTTATTCTCAATCATGGCAGTGGGCAAAGAAAGCTGCGGGAACCAGTGGTGAAATGGGCAGTGTTAGTTGCACTGATCAGGCTGGGAATACGATAGCTACAGGTGTATATACTAGTAATCCTGTTCAAATAGGAACGTATACATTAGGCAATATGGGTACTGGAACAGCTGATGCTTTTATTGCAAAATACGATCCCAATGGAGCGGTATTGTGGGCACAAAGAATTGGCGGGACAAACCAAGAAGTTATAACCGGCATTACTACTGACGCTAGTGGAAACATTTATGTGTTAGGGAATTTTAGTAGTTCTAGCATTTCAAATTCTACCCTATCAGCTGCAAATAATTCTGCCGGAACCATGGATGTTTTTGTTGCTGTATTTAATTCTACTGGCGCAATACTTTCACTAAAAAATTATGGAGGTTCTGGTAATGATTTTGGCGGAGGTTGTGTATTTTCTAACTCAGTTAACTCGCTCTTTATTTCAGGTAGATTTAATTCTATTCTTGCTTCTTTTGGTTCGGTTAATTTAACAAATTCAGATGGTTCAGGATTAACATCAGATATTTATTTAGCTCGTATTACTTCTTTTACCACTTTTAATTGGGGGATATCTACAGGTTCGCCAAACTCAAACGACGCATCGGTAGATTTGGCAATAGACGCAAGTTCAAATCCACATTTTTCCGGAACATTTAATAATGGTACCACTTTTACAACCAATATTGCAAGCAATACTTTAACTTCTATTGGCGGACAGGATATTATTTTCGCAAAATATAGTTCGGCCGGAGTTCCGCTTTGGGCAAAAAATTATGGAACAAATTTTGCAGGTTCTAACGATTTTTCAGGAGGAATTAGTATTGATGCATTAAATAATATTTTTTTAAGTGGCTATTCTAATAATTCGTCTTTAGTTGCTGGCACTTTTACTTTAGCTAATACAGGTGGTAACGATGCTTTCATTGCAAAAACAAATTCCACAGGGGTATTTCAGTGGGTGAATTCTATTAACGGTGCAAACGATCAATTTATATTCAGAAATACCCTGGATGGCAGCGGCAATATTTATGTGGCTGGGGCGTTTTCCGGAACAAATGCGGTTGTTGGAACAACTACACTAACAAATTCAAATCCTGGTACTACTAGTGATGCCTTGGTAATCAAATTCAATACTAACGGAGCTGTTCAATGGGCTGCAACTAGTGCAGGAACTAATAATGAATCTGCCTCAGGAGTTTCATGCGATAATAATGGAAATGTTTATATTTCCGGTACCTATGCAAGCGGATTAACCACTTTTGGCACCAATACCTTAACGCTTGATGGAACTTCAGATGCTTATTTGGCAAAATACGGTACTTGTTTGGTTACAACAATTGTGGGCAGTCCTACTATATGTCCAGGTTCATCTGCAACTATAACTGCATTTGGCGCAACCAACTATACTTGGAGTACAGGTGCAACCACTCAATCAATTGTGGTTACGCCAACAACAACCACAAGTTACACATTAACAGGTAATACAGGAAGTTGCACAGCAGTTAACCCTACGCCATTTGTTGTTAACTTATTAACTGCGAGTGTAAATGCCGGTCCTGATTTTAGTTTGACTTGTGGGCAGTTGCAATTAATACCTGCAGTTACAAATCCACTAATTCCTACCACTGTTGTATGGACGCCTACCGCAGGATTGAGTAATCCAAGTATATTAACGCCATCTGTAAATGCCTCATTAGGGGCAACAAATTATACAGTAACCACAACATTTACCAATGGCTGCGTTGCTAAAGATGAAATAACGGTTACATCAACTGTAACACCACCACAATTATGTTTGGTGTCAGTAGATAGTTTAGGAATTAATAATGAAATATATTGGGATAAAACTTTGTATACAAAAGTAGACAGTTTTATAGTTTATAGAGAAACTGCCATTAACGTTTACAATAGAATAGCCTCTTTACATAAAAGTGCGTTTAGTATGTTTATTGATACAAGTAGAAGTGTAGGTGGATCAAATAATGGTGACCCTAAATTTACTGCCTATAGATACAAACTACAAATTAGAGACACTTGTGGAAATTACAGTAATATAAATCAAAGTCTTTATCACCAAACTATGTTTGTTCAAGATCAACAAAATGGTAATTTTAGTTGGAACCCTTATGCTGTTGAAGCTAGTCCAAGTCCGGTTTCGAATTACGTATTAGCCAGAAGGGATATTGTAACAGGCGTAACAACCACTGTTGCTGCTACCACCGCAACCTCTGTTTCTGACCCATTATACAGTAGTTTAGTTGCTGGAAATGTAAAATGGTTTATTGAGGCACAAGGTTTTAATTGTAACGCAACAGCAAAAATTAATGGAATTGCAATTTTAAAAACCCGCACAAAGAGTAACCAAACAAACGAAAAAACTTTTCCTGTTCAAGGGGTAACAGAAAACAACTTAAGTTTTGCTTATGTAAATATTTATCCTAATCCTTCAATTAATAATTTTAATATTGATTTCTCTAATAGTGTTGAAAATGTTGAAATGCGTTTAGTTGACGTTACCGGAAAACTTATTTTAACAGAAAGTATAAATGGAACACATCATACTGTTAATACTAAGAATATTGACAATGGATTATATTTTATACAACTATATAAAAACAATAAATTGGTTGTAACAAGTAAGATAGTAGTGCAAAGTTAAACGTTTATGTAATATCAAAGATGTACTAAATAAATGCCTTGAATTTTTGAAGAGAAGATCAATGTATTTATTTTTGAATAATAAATTTTTTTTAAATGAAAAATAGGTTTATATTGACTAAGAATTATTTAGGAGAGATTGTTTACGTGGTAATATATTTTAAAAAATGTTTACCCGAATGAACCCAATAAAAAGCAAAAAAACCATTAACAGGATAATTATTTAAATTAATATAAAAGACAAAATGAAAAATAAGTTGGCCGTTGCTCTGTGTTTGATCACAATTATTTCAAGATCACAAATAATTAATACCATTGCCGGTGGAGGTGCGTTATTAAGTAATATTTCTGCTACACAAGCTGTTTTAAATCAACCTGCAGGTATAGCAATAGATGCTAATGATAACATTTATTTTACAGATCCAGGATCTAGTGTTGTTCGTAAAATTTCTACCTCTGGTATTTTAACTATTTATGCTGGAAACGGGACTGTGGGTAATAGTGGGGACGGTGGACCAGCAACAGCTGCCCTTATTAATGGCCCTACAGGCATTGTTAGAGATAAAATTGGTAATACTTATTTTGCAGATTCACGTGAAGACAGGATCAAAAAGGTGAGTCCGTCAGGAATTATTACCACTATTGCCGGTACCGGTGTAGCAGGTTTTGGTGGAGATGGCGGCCCGGCTGTTTTGGCGCAATTAAACTTTCCTCAAGGACTCGCAATAGATACTTTGGATAATATTTATGTTGCCGACAATTTAAATCACAGGATCAGAAAAATTACTCCAGGAGGTATTATTACAACTGTTGCAGGCAGCGGATTACTGGGGTTTAGCGGTGATGGCGGACTTGCGTTAGCAGCTAAACTTAACACACCATTTGGCGTACACGTTGATAAATTTGGAGTTATTTATATAGCCGATTCGTATAATTTTAGAATTAGAAAAGTAGCTACAAATGGCATTATTACAACTGATGCAGGTAATGGTTTTCCTTTTTCTTCAGGCGATGGTGGCCCTGCAATATCAGCGGGTTTAATACCTGTAGATATAAAAAAGGATACCTCTGGCAATATATTCCTTAGCGATTATGCAGGTAACAAGATCCGAAAAATAAATACTTCAGGTATAATTACAACCGTTGCAGGTACCGGTATTGCCGGTTTTTCAGGCGATGGCGGGCCGGCAACTTCGGCTCAATTAAATTTTGCAAGAGGCATGATCGTGAAAAAAGATGGTACTATTTTCTTTTGTGACGGACAAAACAGTAGAGTAAGAAAAATAACCTCTTCAGGTATTATTTCAACAATAGCCGGAACATTAGCTCCGGTTTATACTTATCCTACCACACAAATTGTTCAACCCTTTGGTTCTTCTATAAACAGAGCAACAGGCGAAGTTTATCATACTGATTATTTTGGTTATGTGATTAAGAAAGTAAATTTAAGTTCAGGCTTAATGAAAACAGTTGCGGGAACAGGTATTGCCGGTTTTTCGGGTGATGGCGGCTTAGCAACAGATGCTCAATTAGACACCATAACCGGCGTTTTTTCTGACACTTCAGGTGTTTATATTTGTGATGCGGGTAATAAAAGAATTAGAAAAATAGATAATAATGGTATTATTTCTACGATCGTAGGTGATGGAACTATTGGTTTTTCTGGTGATGGCGGACCTGCTACTTCAGCAAAAATAAATTTTCCGGCCGATCTAACTGTTTTTAATAACAAATTATATTTTGCGGATAGAGAAAATGCAAGAATCAGAAAAGTAGATCTAGCCACCGGAATAATTACAACAATTGCAGGTACCGGAGCCTTTGCATTCTCTGGCGATAACGGACCCGCTATCTCTGCTTCTATTGGTCGCTGTTACAGTATAGCACATGATAAATACGGAAATTTGTATCTATCACAACCCGGCGCAGGTAGAATTAGAAAAATTAGTACATCAGGAATAATTACAACTATTGCCGGTAATGGTACTGCCGGATTTGCCGGTGATAATGGCTTAGCTACATTATCTGTTATTAATGGCCCATGGGGTGTATGTGTAGATGATCTCGATAATATTTATATTGCCGATCACGGTAATAATAGAATACGGAAAATCAATGCATCCGGAATCATCACTACCTATGCGGGTACCGGCGTGCAGGGTTATAGTGGCGATGGCGGAAGTGCAACTAACGCACAAATCGCGCAGGTTTACGACATATCTGTTGATGCTAAAGGAAACAGTTTGGCGATATCTGATCAAGGGAATAACCGAGTAAGGT
>JBEIEI010000124.1:0-8641 GCA_040382975.1 Flavobacteriales bacterium | reverse complement strand
GTTAAGTTTTAGCTTTTTCATAGTTATTTGTTTTTCTGGTTAGGTTTTAATATTTATTCTTAATTCTGCTTGAACTTTATTGGCCCTAAAAAATTGGTTTTAACTGTTTTTATTTTTTTGCCGTTTGAATATACGCCAATTTCTAATTTTATTTTTCTATTTGTAACATCCGATTTGTTTAAGTAAACAAAAAATTCTCCTTCAGTAACTCCTTCTTCTTTTACAACGATATCTTTACCGATGAGTTGTAATTTGTATGAATTAAAATTTTCAACTTTTAGTTCTACAGGTAATTCTTTCCGGGTTTTGTTTACTAATTTAATAGTGTATAAATTGCTTAATTGTTCGTTTGGTTGTTGCTGATAAAGCATCCCTTTAGCTCTTAAAATAGTGGCATCGTAATCTGATCGCGTTGACAGTAAAACAACTTCAACGCTTATTAACACTAATAAAACAACGCTGTAAGCTTTCATTCTGGTTGTAAAAGCAAGCTTTACCTTATTTTTAATTCCATTTTCAGAATCGTATCGTATTAATCCTTTTTCTAAACCAACGCCTTCCATTATATGGTCACAAGCGTCAATACATGCAGTGCAACTAACGCATTCCAATTGGGTTCCATTTCTAATGTCGATTCCTGTAGGACAAACTTTTACGCATAGGTTACAGTCAATACAATCTCCTCCTGTTCTTACTTCATTTTTTTTGAATTTGTGTCTCTCTTCACCTCTTACATAATCGTAAGCAACCACTACTGTATTTTTATCCAGCAATACGCCTTGCATACGGCCATAAGGACAAACGATCAAACAAACTTGTTCTCTAAACCACCAATAGATAAAAAAGAAAATGGTTGTAAATAAAATTATTCCAAAAAATGCGCCAATATGTTGTCTTGGGCTTCTAAGAATATCAACTACTTGATTGATACTTATTACATAGCTCAGTAAAAAGTTCGTAATAATGAATGAGATCGTGTAAAATATAATAAATTTTAAAATTCGTTTTTTGATCTTATCTGCATTCCACGAAGCATGATTTAGTGCTTTTTGATAAGTTGCATCTCCCTCGATCCAATATTCTATTTTACGGAAAATCATTTCCATAAAAATTGTTTGCGGACAAGCCCAGCCACAAAATAATCTTCCGAAAACAACTGTAAATAGTGCCACAAACACTATAAATATCAACATGCCTAAACCGAAGATAAAAAAATCTTGTGCCCAAAAAATCGCACCGAATAAAATAAATTTCTTTTCAGGTACATTAAATAAAAACAGCGGTTCTCCGTTGTATTTAATTAGCGGAACCGTAAAAAATACCAATAAATAAACCCAAGTAAAATAGGTCCTTAAATCATAGTATTTTCCGTGCGGTTTTGTTGGAAATATATACGCCCTCTCACCTTCCTTATTGATAGTAGCAATGCTATCTCTAAATGACTCATCGTGTATTTCTGGTTGCTTACTATCTTTATTATTAGAGTCCATTATTTTTTTCCGGCACTTAAGCTATCGATCGTTGGTTGGATTTGCAGGCTGTCATTTTTTACAACTGTTGAATCGCTTGGTGTAACAGTTGCTTCTTCTTTATACAGATCTCCTAATGGAGCTTTTGCATTTGGAGGATTTGTGCCTCTTAAGGTTTTAATAAATGAAGTTACTTGTGCAATTTGCATTGGAGAAAGATCTTCTTTCCATGATTTCATTCCCTTTTCAACCCAACCGTATTTAATTGTTTTAAAAATATCTTTTACACTTCCACCATGTACCCAATAGTCGTCAGTTAAATTTGGTCCAACTGTACCTTCACCTAATTTACCATGACACGCAGCGCAGTTGGCAATAAAAATATCTTTACCGGTTACAATATCTGAAGCTTCAGCTAATAGTTTCACTGAATTTTCATCTACATTATTTGCGGACGTTTTCATGAACTCATCTACGTCAATTTTTGCCTGAGCCATTTCCTTTTCATATTCTTTCCCCTGTAAGTCACCTGTGCCAATTACATGGAAGTTTATTAAATAAACAATACCAACTAAAATTGTAAGGTAAAAACCATATTTCCACCAAGGCGGAAGATTGTTGTCTAATTCCTTAATTCCATCATAATCGTGATCTAACATAATGCTGGCTTCTTCTTCTACCGCAACTGCATCTGTTAAACTCATTAAAATTTTGGATTCTACTTTTTTTGCTTTTCCTTCTTTAGCAACAATATTTGTTCTTACTAAAAAATTAAATTGATAGAACATCAATCCCATTACTAATAATTCAATAAAGATCACAAAACACATAAAATAAAATGTGAATTGGTCTAAGCCGCCAATCAAACCATTGTCTACTTTTGCAACTGAAGTTGTTTCCTGCGCCATTAAGGCAATAGAAGAAAACAAAAAAATTATTGCTGTTATGTTTCTGGTGGTGGTAGACGAATCCTCTTTTTTATTATTGTATTTGTTAAGTAAAAAGTCGCTATCTGCAATGTTTTTAAATGCGCTGCTAAAGGCAACAATTACAATTGCTAAAACAATAATTATGGATAGCAAGGTTAAAAACAATGCATTCGAAAAATAAGACGAACTTTCATTTGCGGTTTGGTCTTGACAAAAACCTACAGCAGGAAGCATTACTGCTAAAACAAGCGATTTTATTTTATTGATAGTTTTCATAAGTAGATTTTATTATTTTTCGTTAATAGGTAGATTTCTTAATTTTTCGAAATGGTTTTTATTACCTTTTAAAACATAAAATGTAACTAAGCCAAAAAACACTACAAACACTACTAAGGATATTAAAGGATAGATACCTACACCGGTAATGCTTTCCAAATAGTTTATAAATTTCATATATAACTTTTTATTAATTAATATTTATTTTTCTGCTTTTAATCCTTCGCCTTTAATGTCTTTTCCTAAACGTTGCAGATAAGCAATTAACGCTACAATTTCTCTGTCGGCTAAAGTTTCAATTCCGTCTTTTTTCAAATTCTCGGTAATTTGTTTAGCTTGAGTTTCCATATCTTTAACTGCAATTTTATCATAACCTTCAGGATAAGGAACACCTAAACGTTGCATAGCTTTAATTTTCGCTACTGTAGAATTGCCATCTATTTGATCTTCTAATAACCAAGGGTATGGAGGCATTATAGAACCAGGAGACATTGATGTAGGATCAACCATGTGGTTATAATGCCAGCTGTCAGGATACTTACCGCCTAAGCGCGCTAAATCTGGTCCGGTACGTTTACTTCCCCATTGAAATGGATGATCATAAACAAACTCACCTGCTTTTGAGTATTCGCCATAACGCGCTGTTTCACTTCTAAACGGACGGATCATTTGAGAGTGACAAGTATAACAACCCTCGCGGATATAAATATCTCTACCTTGTAATTCTAAAGGTGTGTAAGGTTTAACGCTTGCAATGGTTGGTATGTTAGACTTTACTAAAAACACGGGAATAAATTCTATTAACCCACCAATAGCAACAACTACTAAACTCACTATCATTAATTGGATTGGCTTACGCTCGATCCAACGGTGCCAGTGGTCGGTTGAATGTGAATGATATTCTCCTTTTAATGCGGGTGCCTCATCTTCTTCTATTTCTAAAAAAGTACCCACTTTAATTGTTTTGATCAAATTGTAAGTCATCATAACTGCACCGGCTAAGAATAATGCACCACCAATTGAACGCGCAATATAAAATGGTATCATTTTAGTTACAGTATCCATGAATTGCCATTTTAACTGACCTTCAGGAGTAAAATCTTTCCACATTGAACTTTGCATGAAACCTGCCCAATACATTGGAACAGCATACAACACAATTCCTAAAGTGCCGATCCAAAAATGCATATTTGCTAACTTCTCTGAATACAATTTAGTTTGAAATAATCGAGGGATTAACCAATACAAAATACCAAAGGTCATAAATCCATTCCAGCCTAAGGCGCCAACATGAACGTGAGCAACGATCCAATCTGTGTAGTGAGCAATAGCACTTACGCTTTTTAAAGATAACATTGGTCCTTCGAATGTTGCCATACCATAAGCGGTTACGGCTACAACTAAAAACTTCAAGCCAACATTATCACGCACTCTATCCCAAGCTCCACGAAGCGTTAATAAACCGTTGATCATACCACCCCAAGATGGCGCAATTAACATCACAGAAAAAACAACACCTAAAGACTGCGCCCAATCAGGAACTGCGGTGTATAATAAATGGTGAGGACCAGCCCAAATGTATAAGAAAATTAAAGCCCAAAAGTGAATGATAGATAAACGATAAGAATAAACAGGACGTTGAGCGATCTTAGGTAAGAAATAATACATTAAACCTAAGTATGGTGTTGTTAAGAAAAATGCAACCGCATTGTGACCATACCACCATTGTACTAAAGCATCTTGCACACCAGCATACCAAGAATATGATTTCCAAAAAGAAACCGGAATTTCAATTGAGTTAACAATGTGAAGCATGGCAACAGTTACAAACGTTGCGATATAAAACCAAATTGCTACGTATAAGTGACGCTCACGACGACGAATGATCGTTCCAAACATATTCCATCCAAAAACTACCCAAATTAAAGTGATCAAAATATCAATAGGCCACTCTAATTCGGCATACTCTTTTCCGGTAGTTTTACCTAACACTAAAGTTAATGCCGCTAATACAATAATAATTTGCCATCCCCAAAAATGGATCTTACTTAAAAGATCACTAAACATACGCGCCTTTAATAAACGCTGTAACGAATAATAAACTCCCATAAAAATTCCGTTACCTACAAAAGCAAAAATAACTGCGTTCGTGTGTAACGGGCGAATGCGACCAAAGGTTGTGTAAGGCAATGATAAATTCGTGGACGGAAGGTATAATTGTATTGCCGCTATTAAACCAACAAGCATACCAACTAAACCCCAAAGTATGGTTGCGTAGGCAAACATCTTAACTGTTTTGTTATCGTATTGAAATTTTTGTAGTTCCATATTATTTTGTTTTTTGTGTGTTATTATTTTTTTCTTGATTTATATCTTGATTTGTTTTTTGAATGGTTGTGTTGTCAAATAACATTCTAACAGATGGTGTATAATCATCCTGATACTGATTGTTTTTTACAGACCAGATAAAAGCAATTAAAAAGCCTATTGCTAATACTAAACTTGCTCCTATCATTATAAAAATTGCTCCCATTTTTCGTGTATAAATATAGTTTTGTTAAAAATCCTTATGCTTGACATTTATCAATTTGAATACTGACATTTATCATGTTTTATTTAATTTTCTTTCGTAAAACGAGCTTAATCCTGTGGTTAAAAGAACAATGCTAATGGAGCTGATCGGCATCAAAATTGCTGCAATTACAGGTTTTAGATCGCCTTGAACAGCGAAAAACAAGCCAACAAAATTGTATAAAATGGAAAGTACAAAACTCGCAAAAACGATCGTTTTCTCTTTTCGGCAATAATTAATAAGTTCTTTTAATAAAAAGAAATTTTTTCCTGATAAAACAGCATCGCATGCCGGCGAAAAATTATTAGTATCATCGCTAATAGCAATTCCCACATTACTCTGTTTTAATGCACCCGCATCGTTCAATCCGTCTCCTATCATTAAAACTTTTTTGTTGCTGTTTTGAAGTTTTTTAATGAAGGCTAATTTATCTTCAGGCTTTTGGTTAAAAAGCATTTCTGTTTTAGCGCCAAATAATTTTTTTAAATAACTTTCTTCAGAGGCATTATCGCCTGATAAAATTTTTAATTCAAAATTAGACCCTAAGGAGGTTATGATCTTTTCTAATCCTTCGCGGTAGGCATTTTTAACCACAAAATGACCTATAAATTCATCATCAATACTTATATAAACCCTGCTTCCTGAGTTTAGATGGGTTGAATTTTTACCTAAAACAAATTCAGAAGAACCCATTTTAATAAAATGATCATTTATTTTTGCAGAAGTGCCAAAGCCCTTAAATTCCTTATAATTTTTTGCATTCAATCGTTTAGATATCGGTAAAAATGAAACTATGCTTTTACTTAAAGGATGATTTGATTGAGATGCCAGTGAACGAATCAGTTGTGATTGTTCGGGCGATAAACTCTGTCCTTGATAAACGATCTCAGATTTACCTTGTTCGGTAATAGTGCCTGTTTTATCAAACACAATAGTATCAATGTCCGACATGTTTTCAATAACTGCCGCATTTTTAATATATAATTTATACTTGTTTAATATTCGCAACATGTTGCCGTTAGTAAACTTAGAACTTAGCAATAATGCGCAAGGGCAGGCAACAATTAAAACGGCGGTAACGGCTCCCCAAACTTTTGAAGGATCGTTTATCATCCAATAAACTGCTGAAATTAGCGCAATAGAAAATAAAATATAGGTGAAGTATCTACTTACTTTATGGATAAAAGAAACGTTTTTTTCTTCCTTATTTTCAGTAAAGGCTTCGTTGTTCCACAATTGCGTTAAATAACTTTGCGAAACCTCTTTCACCACTTCTAATTCTATTGCTCCGGAGGTTTGTTTACCGCCGGCATAAACGATCTCTCCAATTGATTTTTCGACAGGTAAAGATTCACCTGTAACAAAACTATAATCAACAGTGGCTTTGCCTAAAAATAAAATGGAATCCGCCGGAACGATCTCATCGTTATGAATTTTTATTCTGTCACCTATTTTTAGATCTGCCACAGAGATCTGTTTATCAGAGCCATCGGGATTTATAACACTAACCCCTAATGGGAAATAGGAAGTAAAATCTCTGTCGAACGAAATACTTTGGTAGGTTTTGTTTTGGAAATATCGGCCAACAAGCATGAAGAATACTATACCGCTCATAGAATCTAAATAGCCGGCGCCGGTATTAGAAATTATCTCATAAACACTTCTAGTAAACGTAATTAGTACTGCTAAGGCAATTGGCGCATCAATATTTAAAAATTTTTGGCGGAGACCTTTATAGCCTGAAATAAAAAATTCGGAGGCTGAATAAAAGAATACCGGAAGAGATAAAAATAAATTTAAATAATTAAACCACTGTTTAAGGGCAGGATCTTCAAGTTCTCCCAGCGAAAAATATTCAGGAAAGCTTAACATCATAATATTACCGAAACAAAAACCGGCAATACCTAATTTCACGATCCTTGTAGTGTCGTATTTTTTTATTTTACTTGACTTTATATCATTTAAACTGATATGTGGCTCGTAACCAATGAGAGTAAGTGTTTCGGCTACTTTTTTTAAGGATGATCTTTGAAAATCGTAGATAACTGTAACTTCTTTTTTTATAAAATCTACTTGCGACTTAATAATACCTTCATCTAATTTATTTAGGTGCTCTAAGATCCAAATACAAGAACTGCAATGCATTTGCGGTAAATAAAAGATCACATGCTGATGTTTTTCATCCTGAAAATGGATCAGTTTATTGATGATCTGCGCGTCATCTAAAAAATCAAACTTTCCAATTCTAACCTCTTGCTTTTGGTTAATGCCGGGCTTGTTTTCTAGATCGTAATAGGTGCATAAATTATTTTTGTTTATTATTTCAAATACAGTTTGACAGCCTCTGCAACAAAAATTTTTGTTCTTAATTTGGTAGTTAGTGTTTTGCACATCCTCGCCACAGTGATAACAAGTGGTTTTTACTTCTGTTTTTTCCGTCATTTTCACGGTGTAAACTTAAGCGCATCTAAAAGGATGTAAGATGATAATTATCAGTTTATTTTGTGATAAAGGTCAAATTTGGAAATTTTAATGGCAAAAAACACAAGGTTTTTTTAATTATATCTAATGTTATACCCCCCACTTTGTCAGATTAATGCATCCTAAAGCAATAGCAATTAACTTTTAATGGTCAGTAACGGAACTGGACTTTTAAAAGCTAACTCTTTTGTAGTGCTAGGGTAGAATAATTTATGGAAAAAGGAATGTTTTTTGGGTTCAACAACCATTAAATCTATTTCATGTTTTGTAACAAAATCTAATAATGCATTACTCGCCTTATTTTCTGATAGTATAAATGTTTTGTGATTAGTGTTTTCTAAAGTCTCCTCTACATAGAGATCTGCCTCAGTTTCAATTGCGTTTAGTACATGATTTTGAGGAATTACATGTAACACATTTAGTTTTGAATTAAACAATTTATTAAGGAATTTTATTTGAAATAAACTATTATGTTGTTTAATATCACTACTGTATTCACTAGCGTAGGCGATAGTTTGAATTTTTTTATATTGGTAATTTTCAGGAATAACAAAAACAGGCGCTTCTGAGTTTTTAGAAATGGGAAGAACTGTGCTTCCGAATAACTGTTTGGCAGGGCTAGTCTTTGGTTCGCTAATGCTCATTACAACAAAATCTATTCTGTAATTAGTAATGTAATCTGATATTGTTTTTTCAACATTTCCGGCCTCAACATGATATTCTACATTCGAAATACTCATGTTCTCTTTTCTGATTTTTACCGCTTTTACTTTTAAGATATTCTTGCTTATTTCTAATTTATCTCCAATTGTATTGGTAAGAATTGTGCTGTCAAAGTTGTATAGAAAAAAAGACTCGACATGCAATAAAATTATGTCGGCCGCCAAAAAACTTGCTAAACCTATTGCATATTG
>JBEIEI010000123.1:0-8721 GCA_040382975.1 Flavobacteriales bacterium | reverse complement strand
TAAGACCCAATAAGAACTCCTTTTGACAATACATGTCCTTCAATCGCAGTCAATAGTGCTTTTTTATCAGCAGTTTTTGGAAGGTCAATTATTACATCTAGCGCATAAACTTTAAAGTTGTATTTATGCATTCCGTTCGGAAGACAAGGTCCATAATATTTATTTTGAAGCATACTATTTACACCTTGAATTCCCGGGGCACTGTTTTCGACAATATACTTTTTTGGAGGAATATTCCACATTAACCAATGTGTAAATTCTCCATTTGGCGAATCCGTATCATCCATAATAACAACTAGGCTTTTTGGTTTTTGAAAAACCCATACTTTTTAATTCTAAAAAAATCGCTAAAAACTTTCTTGAATTTTGATTCGATTGATTTAACCTCTATCGGATTCAATATTTTAAATGCTTTTTATTTTGCTCTTTGTAAAAGTTTTCCCTTACCTTTCATAAGAAATCTTATAAGTAAGAAAATCCAAAATTATTCAATAGCAATTCTATTACAAATTACTAATGCATAGTTTAGGTTTAATCAATTTTAAAATCAATTTCGGCAGATTGCATTGAATCAGGGTCGCCAAAATCAAGCACCATCAGTGCAGAGTAATTACCCTTTTGGTATTCCGGTGATATTTCGTAGGAAAATGTTTTTTCTAAACCGGGTAAAATACTAAACTGTTTTACCTTAGCTTTGGTTTGTTTTCCTGTAGTTAAATTAGTTAACTCAATGTAAAACAAACAATATCCAATTCCATCGCCTTTATTTTTCACTTTCATATTGAGAAAAGGATTCCCTTTTTTATCAGTATCTTTTGCTGTATATTTTAAGTTAATAATTTCAACTTCTTTGGTTTTTACATTAGGGGGATTTTGAAAAATTTTTATACCAAAACCCATCCCGGCATTAATACCAAATCCAATTGTGTTTTTATCTGCTCCGGGAATTTCAAGAGGTTTTCTTTCAAATACCTGATCAATGATTAATTGCGTCCAAAGTGCTATGGCATTGGTATCTCCGCCTGGAATATTGGCAATCACAGAAATAACTTTACTTTCGCGAGGTTTTAGCTGAACATAAGAATTGGATAAGGCCAGATACCTTGAGAGGGAATATTTATAACTTTTGTCAATTGCTTTTTCCTGACCGGATATAGGGTCATACATCAAGTCTTGAAAACTTACCTGGAAATTATACTCGCGCTTTGTATCGTTTGTTATTTTAAATGTTTTTGTTTGTGTAGTACCAGGTTTGGCATTAAATCTTAATGTGGAAGGAGAAACGGCAATACCGATTTCAGGCTTTTCAGATTCAGCCTTTTTTTGGCTATTGTTATCGTTTGTTGGCATTCTAACTTCTGTTTCGCCAAAATCAGCCTCTTTATTTTCCTTTTTTTTCAAACTTGTAGTGTCTTGTCCTTTTGTTTTGATAACAAATAATAAGACAATAATTTGTAATAAAATTCTTCTTGAAAAATACATAAGTTAGGGTTTAGTATGTTTAGTAGTAATTTTAAGAGCTTCTATTTCAAAGATAAGATCTGTTTTGGCTGGAATACTGGCATCTGGTATACCTTTTTCACCATATGCAAGTTGATAAGGTATAACAACTATTCTGGCTTCTTTGTTTCTCATTTTATTGGTTGCTAATGTTAAACCCTTTATTATGAGGGTCGAACCATAATTAAAATGAAGTGGCTTACGAAGTTCACGAGATGTGCTAAAAATATTTTTTTTACCATCTTTAATATAATAACCTGTATATAAAAGATCTATTGTACAGCTATCAGTAAATTCAGGACTGTTTTGGTCTCCTTTATTAACAACTAAATATTTTAATTTATCATCCAAAAAAACGGTGTCTTTGCTTGTGTTTGGAAAAAATGGATAATTTAGAATTCGAATATTATCAACCTGAGCATATATTAACCCTTTGGCATTGTTATCCATTTTAGAAGAAAATTGACTGCATTTTTGTTTAGGTATTATTAATAATCCATTTTCATTGGAACGAAAATTTTTTAGTCCCGCTATTAAATCCGAGCAAAATATTTTAGAGTTGTATAAAATATATACTTTTTGATTATTAAACTTTGAGTCAAAAATTATCTTTCTTAAACCCTTGTTATCGTTAGTATATACTAATAAATCAATTTCCATAACATCCTCCTCATTAAGTTCTTTGCCGCCTGAATTAGTGTTTTTTATAATTTTTATTTCATTAGTTAATTTAACCGTATCAGAAGATTTAAATTTAATGAATGGATCAAATTCTGCTGATAAATGAATATCATAAAACAATTTTGAATTTGGCGGAATTAATCCTTTCTTTTCACTTCCATAACCTTTTTCAGGATCGATTATGAATGATGCTTTTTCGCCTATTTTCATTGACGAAATACTCTCCTCTAAACCACGAATAAAAAATCCACCGTTTAATTGAAAATAAGCATTATTGCCTGTAATATAACTTGATTCGAAAACTCTTTTATGACCTTCAAGAGTTTTGATATATCCTGTAAATTCGAGGTTAACATATGCATCACTGTTTACCAATTTTTCTGATGATGCCTTTCGAGGTATTTTAAGCACACCTTCAGAAATAAGTATGGTATCATTTGGGGCGTCATTTTCAAAAAATAAATTTATTTGTCTAAGAACTTTTACATGAAATATAAGTGTTGAAGTACGCAGTTTAGCGCGCACTTTTTTATCTTTGTATGCCAAGTGTGGCGGAATAATAAAAATGGCACTATCACCAATATGAAGCAAAGAGAGTCCTTCATCCCAACCCTTAAGTCCTTCTGCTTCTCCTACCAAATAAGTAAATGTTGAACTGTTGTTCATGTCAAAAACCGAATCATTATTTAGTTTGGTTAAATAATTGATGTAGAGTAAACTCGATTTTTTTACCTTTTCTGATTTTTTGGAAGTTTTAATAACCTTGTAATATAAGCCACTTTCAGTTTTTTTAAAACCTTTCAAAAAATTTTGAGAATAGGCATTAGATAGAAAGGAGTAAAAAAGAAACAAAAGTTTAATAATCCCTAAAATTTTTTTTCTACTATTTAATATATAAAAAACATTCACAGGTTCAAATTTATTCATCTTTAATAAGGTTTCCATCAGCATCAAATTTCTTTTTCTTTACTTTCTTTTGTTTTTCAATAATTAAAAAGCTTTGGTAGTATGCATTGGCAGCTAGATTTAAATCTACTTCAATATTATTTTCATTTAATAAAAATTCCTTACCCAGCATATTTTCATTAAAATTTAGCGTGTATTTTCCGTAGGGTACATAAAAGCTAAAAAATCCTCTGTTATCTGTAATCGTTTTATATGTATAACCCGAAGAGTCGCTCAAAGTAATAGTAAATCTGCTAATATCTAAATTTTCAAAAAATGTTTTACTCGATTCCGATCTCTCAAGTGAAACATCACCGGAAACTTGCGCTCCCTTACTAAATGGAATATAGTGTATTTGCTGCCCTGCAAAATTTAAAGTGTCTTTTATAACGCAAAACCAAGGGCCTATATCTTCAATTGGAAAAACTGTTAATCCATATTTACCAAATTTCAAATTAGTGAAAGTTGCCTCACCAAGCGCATTTGTTTGCACCTCTTCATAATCTAACTTAATAACAATATTTGGAAGTTCTATTTCATCTTTATCATAAATCCTATTTCCGTTTATATCCAAAAATGCCTTAAAATGCAATATACCTGATCTCCTTTTTACAAATTTTTGAGGGATAGGAATTGAAAAATCTTTTTTAACACCAAGGCCTAATTGAAAAGAGTAGGTCTGGGTTCTTTGGTCGCTTGTTTCAACTGTAATCGGATTTTGCGCATTACCTCCTGAGTATAATAAAGCATCAGATATATTATAATTTATGTTACAATTCAAATTAAAATTCCATCCGTTGTTAGAGTAAAAAAATAATTGACTGAATAAACCAATACCATTTTTTCTGTTTGAGTTTATATAATTATACATGAAGTTGTTCTCCCAAATAAAATGTTTGTTTTTAAAATGATGTTGATGAGATAGCGTTGAAAAAAATATTTGTGTGTAACGCTGTTGGTTATTTAAAATAGTGGTAATGTTGTTATAAAATTGAGGTCCGTAAATATACCTTAAGTTTAAGCGCCATACTCTGTAAACTGAAAAAGTATTAATCTGTGCTGTAAAAAAATTAGGTGAATTTGAATTATTTATAACTTTGTTGTAGCCTGCTTGTGAAGTCACATTAATCCTGAAATTTTCTTGAAGGTTAAAGCACATTAAATTAACTATTAGTCCGCTGCTGAGCACCTCTTGACTGAATATATTTGTGTAGTTAAAGAAAATGCCAGGATTTACTTTTACTGGATTTACACTTATTTTGCTTGTAATTATATTATTAGTTAAAAACACATTCCTTATATTTGTATTTGAATTAAAAACATAGGTAGGCATAACCATATAAGAACTGTTTGATGAAAAAACTCTTTTTCGCGTATTTAAGAAATTACTAAGCGAAATATTAAAATTGGCACTCGAGTTTGGAATATTATTAATCGGATTAAATGCTACAAAAGGTAATCGGTTATATAAAAAAGATAAATTAGTTTGGGCTTTATTTTTATAGTAACGGATATTATAATTTGAACCAATCAGATTACCGGTTTGCGTGATGTTGAAAAACCTGTAGTTATACAATCCGCCAAATGCCGATAGCATTTGATTTTGATTTATTTTAAACTGTATGTTGCCACTGTATAAGAATAAGTTATTTCCATTTTGATAATTTGTATTTAAAAACCCGGCGGCAAAATTTATCCTTTTTAAGGAGCATCCGTAACCAATACTTATGTTTGTGCTATTAAAATTATTGATATTTCTACCGTTTCTTGATAGGGCAACTCCAACTGAGTGATTTTTATTAATATGATAGGTAGTAGAAATACCTGTTCCTGATACATGTGTACCTATTGGCAATAAAGGCATATGCAACCTTACGCCATTGCCCACCATTATGTTTACTCTGTTATTGTTAAAGGCAATTTGTCCGAAAATAGATTGGCTTGTTTGCCTACTGATGCTGTAAAAACTAAAATTATTTTGAATAAAGTAATTGAATGAGCCGTATTTATCTACTTGCTTATTACCAAATAAAAGTATACTTATAGATGGCTGATAATTAATAAAGTTAAAGGCGTTTGCAATTAAAGTCAATGGAATTGTTGAGTTGTCAACTGATTCAATATTTTTAGTATCACCTAACTTAATAAGCCTCACACTTTTCCCAACTTTAAATACGTCTCTTATTACCGTATCTTTTCCATTTGCAAGTGATGTTGTATAACTGTTACCAGTTTGCAAATCGAATCCTTTTATAAAAAGCAAACCTCTTTCAAAGCCAGACTTTGGCTTCAAAAGGTAGCCATAAGTATCTACACGTCTGTAATTGCGCGGTGATTCGAATAAGGCTGCAGTTAGTTTAATGGTACTATCCTTAAAGGGCTTAAGTACAAACTCATTATAATTTTTGTTACCAAACACACCTAAACTATCTTTTATATAAATATTTTTGCCAACTTTATCAATTTTAACCATCATCTTTTCTTCATATTCTCCCCTATTCTCTAGGTTTATTTTAAACTGTGCTGTGTTCTCACCATTAAGAAAGTAAATTTCTCTTCCGGGTTCAACCGAAAGCTTTAATTGAGTTGTTTTTTCTTTTGACGCGGTAAAGGATGGTTTATACAATTCATACGTGGTTAAATTTTTTATTAATGCAACAAATTGAAATTTAATACCGCTTCTTATTTTATTGTTACTACTTAAAAATCTTACAGGTAAAAAAGCAGAGTCTCCTGCATTTAAAATAATTTTTTTCTCATTCTCGAAGAGATTCTTCCACATGGACGGATGTTTCATAGAAATAGAAAGACTTATAGTTTTGGCAGTGTTATTGTTTAATTTTAAGAGATTACTTAAAGCCGTTACACCGGCTATATCTATACTTTTTTCTATAAATACACATTCAACTGAGGCAGGTGGTGCCGATTGAACAGAATTATTACTCAGGTTTGTAGTTTTTTTGGCTGTATCGG
Organism: Flavobacteriales bacterium; assembly: GCA_040382975.1. GTDB lineage: Bacteria > Bacteroidota > Bacteroidia > B-17B0 > Aurantibacillaceae > Aurantibacillus. The sequence goes on along the minus strand of JBEIEI010000123.1, from coordinate 2,622 downwards.
GAAAATTTCGAGTTTTAGTGCTATCCAATGTTGTTGTTAAAGCTGTATTTGTTGTAATTGCTTTTACATTAGTAGAGTCGACAGGTTTTGAGGGCCTGCTTACATCTGCCTGACCCAACAGAATGAGATTGGTAAAACAAAAAAATATAACACAAAATATTTTTTTTGTCAGATGAAAATTAGCAACATATTTTACGTTACATTTCACTTAAACAAAATGAGATTTTTAGGGTGTACTTTCCGGGCTTGTGAATAAAACCCGGGCTAATTTTGTAATCAATGTTAAAGTTATATTCTCCGTAACTACTCAGGTAGCTTCCGGCAGCGTTAACTTGTGAACCATTGCAATTACCGGGTAAATTTAAACTGGTAATATCATTTATTATATTGAGTGATGAGCCATTAAGAGCGGCAAACGATTGCCAAATTCCGTTATTTTGAGGGGTATTGCACGCATTACTTACTCTCACCTCTATAAGGTTTAAAGACGGTGAAGCTGCTGAACCGGTACCATAAAACGCTAATTCCTCCCACTCTGCCGGTGATATGAGGGAATTGCCATTATTAACATACATAATCAGATTCCACTTACAAGTTTGCGCGGGGTTATTTACCGTTTTAATTTTAACTATATTTCTTCCACTTAAAACCATTCCACCATTTATTTTACTGAAAGAGTCAAATTCAAATTCTATGTCAGGGGAATTACTGATGCTAATACCAGAAGTAGCGGGATTACAATTGCTTGCACTATTAAACGGCCCATTGCATTGAGAACTTAATTTCAAGTGGAGAGATATTACGTAAATGATAATATAGAAATAACTATGTTTCAAAATCTATCTTAAAAATGGTGTAAAAATCAAAAAGAACTTGTAATTACAAGTTCTTTTTGATAAACGAATAAGTTCAAAAGGTGTTGCTATTAAAGTTCAAAGATCTATTGGTTCTCTACCAATACGTATTTAACATTCATGTTATAAACCCCCGGTTGAGCGTATTCTGTAGCAGCAATAGCATTTGCAAGTACAGCACCTGTATTAGATCTTGCATTTGCAAACTGTGCTGGTAAACCCGGTACAATTCGGTAATCAATAGTGTACCAATATCTACTACCTGCACCTACATTACCTGCTTGTAATACTAAATAAGTTCCGCCCGGTACAAATGCAGATGCTACTGCCGCTGCACCACCTGCAATATATTTATTACCATTTGCAGGCGCAACATATGGCGTTGCACTTACGAAAATACAATTCTGTCCTGTAATAGTTGGGTTTACGCCAAAAGCACTGGAATAATCATTAAAGGCTGTGGCAAGACTTGGAAATGGATTTACTTTATCTTGTCTTAATTCCAAAGCTTCACAAGGAATAACATCTTCCGCGTTTGCAGCAGTACCAACACCATATATTACTTGTTGGTCCCAAACTATACCGGTACCCTGGCTACCATAGCCTACAGCATAAAGATCCCAATCAACTGTGGAACTCACCTTAAGTTGCGTTGCACCGTATTTGGTAATACCTCCTACATATTCAGAGATTTCATCAAAAACGAAATCAATGTTCTGAGGCCCGTTCATATCTAATTGTAAAACGGGTTGTAGATCCATGGTAATTGTTACGTTTTGCTCATCTACCAGTTGAGCGTGTCCAACCACAGCACCTAGCGCCAGTGCAATTGTTATAATTTTCTTTTTCATACTTTTTTTTTTAGTTAATTAATTTATTATGTAATTTACTCTTAAAGATTCTTAAAGGTTACATAATTTCGGCAAATAATTAAAAATTAGTAATAAATGCCGTATATCGTTCGACAAGATATTAATAAAATTGATTACTTTTTTTATAGGTTGGATATTAATTTTACAATATTTTGATTTTTTTGAGTAAATCTTTCATTATCAAATTTAGAAATTACATTATCCTTTTAAATAATATAAAAAAATAAGGGATGCATAAGCTTCTTTTGATTGATTTGTTTTGAAAAAAATTTGGGAAATGCCTATGAGGCATAAAGAAAACTCATAAACTACAACCATAATTAAGTTTTAAGATCAGTTAAAAATTCAATAAAATTGAAACGAACTAAAACATATCACAAATCATACGTTAATAAAAATTGCCTAACATTCGTAAATCATTTTTTGTAATTGTAATTATTCGTGTAAACATGAATCAATCTCAAAAAACAATTTAATCATGGCAAAAAAATCAGCAAAAAAAGCGGTTAAAAAAGCAACAAAAAAAGATAATCATAGCTGTTTCCGTCTCCCATCCATCTGCTACCAAAAAAACTATCAAAGCTAGTTGATGAATTTATTTGTTTGCAAACACCTGAAGGTTTTATGGGCGTTGGTCAATTTTATCAAAGATTCCCACAGAAAAGCGATCAAGAGGTTATTGAATTACTTAACAATGCTAATAAGCAACAAGAGATCGGGTGACACTAGTTTATTTTAATTATAAAGTTTTTAGATTAACTTCATTTATTGTCTGTAGTAAGACCCAATAAGAACTCCTTTTGACAATACATGTCCTTCAATCGCAGTCAATAGTGCTTTTTTATCAGCAGTTTTTGGAAGGTCAATTATTACATCTAGCGCATAAACTTTAAAGT
>JBEIEI010000122.1:0-8827 GCA_040382975.1 Flavobacteriales bacterium | reverse complement strand
AGTAAATGAATATTTACTTTGGTTAAAAACTACAAAAAAAATTACCCTCACTCCAAAATTTACAGGCTATAAAGATTTTGAAAAATTTTATGGTTCAACAAAAACCGGAACTAAAAATACAATTGGACTTGGATCTGTTGCCATTAACCCTGAAAGATTAAAAGAAGTGGATTTCACTTCTGCTTACTTAAAAAACTTAGTTAATTGTGTTACAAATGGTAATGCACCTGAAATTAAAACAAAAACACCAAATGAGATAACCAAAACCCTTGGTGTAATGACGGCAATAACTGTTTCTAATACAACACTAAGCAAATACGTTAATGAGCTAAAAAAAACTTACTTACCGGAACTAAAAACAATATATCAGCCAAACGGAAAAAGAGTATTAGATGAGATTGCAAGGAATGTTTTATACTTCGGCTTTGTTGACGAAATTACTTTTTGGTACTATGTAAAAAACAATCCAAATAAATTTGTAAAAGTTCAAAAACCACTCGTTCAATCAAAAGAAGAATTTGGTTTTGTTTTACCAAAAAATGGTAGCCAAAAAACATTGTTCAATGAATTTTTTCTTGGATTTAAAAAGGCCAACAACTACAAATTTATCCTCGAAAAACACCTAGGGGCTTATATGGGCAAATCATTAGCTGTTATTTAACTAGTGTTTTTATACCCTCTTAAATTTTATCATCAAGCATAAAGAATTCTTCTACAAAAATACCTGATATTGGCAGTACTTCTGTATCTTTGCCAAACAACTTATGATTGCAATTGACAAAACATTAATTAGCGAAGACCTATTAGAAAAAAAATTTGTTTGCGATTTAAATGCATGCAAAGGTGCTTGCTGTGTGGCCGGCGATAGCGGCGCCCCGCTTGAAAAAGATGAGCTTCAAATACTTGATTCTATTTTAGAAAAAGTAAAACCATATATGGTTAAAAAGGGAATTAAAGCTGTTGAAAAATACGGGTCGTATGTTATTGATGGCGATGGCGATTACACCACTACACTTGTAAGTCCGGGCGCAGAATGTGCGTTTGTGTTTTTTGATGAAAATAAAATTGCGAAGTGTGCCATTGAACAAGCTTATTACGATGGAAAAATAGATTGGAAAAAACCCATCAGCTGCCATTTATATCCGGTGAGAATTACAGCACACAAAGAATACGACGCGGTAAATTACGATAAATGGAGTATTTGCAAACCTGCCTGCGAATGTGGTGCAAAATTAGATGTGCCGGTTTACAAATTTTTAAAAGAACCTTTGATCCGTAAATACGGGAAAGACTGGTTTAAGCAATTAGAACAAAGCGCGAAACTTTATTTAAAAAAATAATCACAAAACACGATCTCAATTCAATAACAAATTCTGAAACAGTGTTTTTAAATAATTTGAGAAATGAAAATTTTAATTACGGGTTCTAATGGTTTATTAGGACAAAAATTAGTTTATAAGTTAAGGAACAAGCCGGATGTGACCTGTATTGCAACCGCGCGCGGAAATAATCGATTAGCAAAACAGGATGGTTATAGTTATGAGACTCTAGACATAACCAACAATGAAAATGTAAATCAGGTATTTGCTAAATACTTACCCGATGTTGTTATTAATACAGCGGCAATGACTAATGTAGATGCTTGTGAAACTGAAAAAGAAGCTTGCTGGGCAATGAATGTCACAGCGGTTGAATACCAAGTTAAAGCATTAGAAAAATTAAAAAATAACACCCCTAATTACAACCCACACTTTATTCATTTAAGCACCGATTTTATTTTTGACGGAACGCACGGCCCGCTTGACGAGAACGAAACTCCCAATCCGTTAAGTTATTATGCCGAGAGTAAATTAGCTGCAGAAAAAATTGTTCAGGCTAGCTCATTAGATTGGGCAATTGCAAGAACAGTGCTTGTTTTTGGTATCGTAGACAATATGAGTAGAAGTAATATTGTATTATGGGTTAAATCAAATTTAGAGCAGGGCAAAGTAATTAATGTAGTAGATGATCAATTCAGAACCCCTACTCTGGCAGAAGACTTGGCAGACGGCTGTATATTAATTGCACAAAAAAGAGCAAAAGGCATTTACAATATTTCAGGAAAAGATTTTTACAGCATCTTAGAATTAGCCAACGTTGTGGCAGATTATTATAAATTAGATAAGACCTTAATAAAGCCAAGTAAGAGTGCTGACATAAAGCAGCCCGCGAAACGCCCGCCAATTACAGGGTTTATTATTGATAAAGCTAAAAAAGAACTGGGTTATAACCCGCATAGTTTTACCGAAGGGATAAAGATTTTAGAAGAACAAATAAACGAAATGTCAAAATAGGTTAAAACTATTCTCTGTCTACAATCTTTGGTTAATATCTTACGTTTAAAATAAAAATGCATCCTTTCATATTCTATACCTTTATTAGTTTGAAGTAATAAAGTGGCAAGCGGAATCAAAAAACTAGCAGGGCAAACCGTAATTTATGGTTTAGGCACAATTGTGCCTCGCTTTTTAAATTATCTTTTAACACCATTATTAACCTATGGCTTCACTGCCGCCGAATACGGTATAAATAGCGAACTATACGCCTATATTTCTTTTTTAAATGTAATTTTTACTTATGGTATGGAAACTACCTTTTTTAATTTCAGTTCTAAACTTGAAAATAAAGAAGAGGTTTATAACACTGCCTTAATATCCTTAATTCTTTCATCTGTTTTTTTTAGTTTACTGTTCTTAATTTTTGCTGGATCTATAGCAGATGGATTATCTACTCCCAATTCGATCTACTTACCTCAATTTATTATTTGGAGCGTTTTGATAGTTGCAAGCGACGCTATTACTGCTATACCGTTTGCAAAACTTCGTTTAGAGAATAAAGCCTTAAAATTTTCAGTATTAAAATTAAGCAACGTTGTTATTAATTTCGGATTAACTATTTTCTTTTTAAAAGTATGTAAATCAAGTTATGATAACGGCGAAACTAATTTTATGGCATCGCTCTATAACCCTGAGATAGGTATAGGTTATGCATTCTTGGCAAATCTTCTTGCCAACTGTTTTACACTTATTCTATTATCAAAACAATTTGCCGGCCTAAAGTTTTCGTTAAACATCGAACTTCTAAAAAAAATGTTGTTGTATGCCTGGCCATTAATTATTTTAGGATTCGCCGGTATGATCAACGAAACATTAGACAGAATTATCCTTAAAAAATTAATTGTAGATAAGTCCGAAGCCCAAATAGCACAAGGGGTTTATGGTGCCTGTTATAAAATAGCCATTTTAATGACCATATTTATTCAGGCATTTAGATTTGCCGCAGAGCCTTTCTTTTTTAATAAGGCAAAAGAAAAAGATTCAACTAAATCCTATGCTTTGGTAATGAAGTATTTTGTAATCTTCTGTCTCTTCCTTTTTTTGGCTACCTCTTTAAATTTAGATTGGATAAAACTTTTTATCGGGCCAAATTTTAGAAGTGGGTTAAATGTTGTACCTATTTTATTAATGGCTAATTTGTGTTTAGGTGTAGTTTACAATTTAGCGATTTGGTACAAACTAAACGGCCAAACAAAATACGGAGCAATTATTGCCATTGTTGGCGCAATTATCACCATTGTTGTAAATGTAATTTTTATACCGCACTATTCATACGTCGCCTCTGCCTGGGCCACACTTGCAGCCTACTCAGGCATGATGGTGCTATCGTATGTTTTAGGGCAAAAATATTTTCCAATAAAATACAACATTAAGGCAATAACTGTTTACACCCTAATTGCACTTGGTTTTTATTTTATTTCTTTAACTTATAACGGCATGGAAAACGTTATTTTAAAAGTAATATTGAATAACTTGTTTGTAGCATTTTTTGTTTTTATACTTTATAAGTTGGAATTTAGTAATATCAAAAAACTTACTAAAAATGTCAGCACCCCTAGCAATTAAAGTCGTTAATCAATCAAAACACCCTTTACCGGAATACGCAACAATACAGGCTGCAGGATTAGATCTAAAAGCAAATATTGATTCGCCAATAGTTTTAAAACCTTTACAGCGTCAATTAATTGCTACCGGTTTATTTATAGAATTGCCTAATAGTTACGAAGCTCAAATTCGTCCGCGAAGCGGCTTAGCATTTAAAAACGGAATTACTGTTCTTAATTCGCCGGGGACCATTGATGCAGATTACAGAGGCGAAGTAAAAGTATTATTAGTTAATCTTTCTGATACAGATTTTACGATTAATGATGGTGAACGTATTGCACAAATGGTAATTGCCAAACACGAACAAATTACCTGGGAACAAGTTACAGTGCTTGAAGACTCAAGCAGAGGGGCCGGTGGCTTTGGTAGTACGGGAAAAAAATAATTTAATTTATTTGCAGAACATTTGATTTAACTCTTCGGCAATTTGAGAGCCGAAAACAATTGCTTTATTAATTACTTCGCACGATTTTGCATTTTCTTTTTGATTGCGGTAAATACGTGCTAGATCAAAATAGGCGTCAAAGTTCTTAGGATCAAGTTGATGCTCGTTTCATAATCTTTGATCGCTTTTGCATGATCACCAATTAACTCATTGTAATATGCCCTAGATGTATACGCCTGAACATACATAGGCTTTAGAGAGATACATTTATTCAATCCTGCGATGCATTTATTATAATTGCCAACGGCTACTAAGGCCAAAGCACAATTATATATAGCGTTTAAATGGTTTGGCGACTTTGAAATAACAATATCAAATTCACTAATACTTGTTTCGTTTTTTTTCAGAGTAATAAATTAATCCTTGCAAAAAATGCGCATCATTAAATTTTGGATATGTTGTAATTAGCGAGGTGCAATTTGTATTTGCTTCTTTTTAGTTATTCATTTTTAAATAGTTCATTCCCGTATAATTAATAGCGCTATCTTTTAAATAATTTTCAGCAATACAAGAATCTTGCTACGTTAAAGAAGTTTTAAAAGCGCTAACTAACATACATTCGCATAAGTTAGAAAGAATTGTTTGTCCTCTGCCTAAAAAACATATTAAAACCAAAATGTAAAAAAATAATGCTCTCATCTATAAAATATAAATTTAGCACATCTGATATTCAATGTAATAAAATTAAACGGTAAAGTAAATTATCGGTGATAATTTAGCTTGAAATAGCTTATAAACTAATCACAGCCCACATTCTGCCTGTTTTCCCATTATCTCTGCGATAGCTAAAAAAATCCTCTTCAAAGGTACATTTGTTCATGGTCCAGATATTTTTCTCCGGTATTCCATTTTGCAACAACACAAATTTATTGCATGCTATTAGATCGATCTTATTTTCTTTCCAACATGTTGAAGGAAAGCCTGCTTGCTCAAATTGTTCAATAACTTCTTTGCCGACTTCAAATTTATTCTGACAAATTCCTTGTCCAATGGCAACCTTAATATTCTCAACTCTTGCGCCAAGTTTAAGCATTTTCTTTATCGTGTTTTCGACAATTTGACTCACTGTTCCTCTCCAGCCTGCATGAGCGCCGCCAATAACTTTACTTACTTCATCATAAAATAAAATAGGGTAGCAATCTGCAATACTGATCGCAATAACAAGATTTGGCTCATTAGTTACTAATGCATCCCCTTCCTGTTGTCCGGGTTTTGCAAGATTTACCTTATTGCCATGAACTTGTTTTAGATTACATAAATTATCTGTAGATAAACCTAATTCTTTTAAGGCAATTTTTCGATTCGAAATGATTTTTTCAGGCAGATCCTCTGAACCACCTAAATTTAAAGAATCAAAAGGCGGCTCTGATATTCCTCCATGCCGTTCGGAAAAGCCGTGAACACAATTTATGTTAGGCGCTTTTAACCACATTAATTAATATAACTTAACTTCATCATATTGGTTCTGCCTTTTTCTTTCATTGGCATACTTGCAATATTAATTACTAAGTCATCGTCTTTAACAAAGCCTTTGCTCTTTACAAATGTTTTTAGATCATTTATTGTTTCATCTGTGCTCTCGTACTTGTTGTAATAAAAGCCGCGGATTCCCCAGATCAAACTCAAAGTAGTCAATAAAGAAAGATTATCGGTAAAAATAAATATATGTGCTTTTGGTCGGTGACTCGATAATTTAAATGCTGTGTATCCGCTATTCGTCATACTTATGATCGCTTGCGCGCCTGCATGATGCGCTAACGAACAAGCGTTATAACAAATACTATCTGTAATATAAGTGATGGTTTTAATTTGCGGCGTATGCTCTTTGTAATAGATACTATCTAACTCTTCTACTTGCGTAATAATTCTACGCATCATCTCAATTACTTTTACGGGGTATTTTCCTACAGAAGTTTCTGCACTTAACATAACTGCATCTGCACCATCCATTACGGCGTTAGCAACGTCATTAACCTCAGCACGTGTTGGGGTATAACTGGTGATCATACTTTCCATCATTTGTGTAGCAATAATTACCGGCTTACCAATTTGTACACATTTTTGAACGATCATTTTTTGTAATAAGGGCACTTGTTCCATTGGCAATTCAACACCAAGATCTCCACGTGCAACCATGATCCCATCGGTAACATCAATGATATTATCAATTTCATTTATCGCTTCCGGCTTTTCTATTTTTGCAATAACACGAGCGCGTTTGCCTTTTTGTTTTATAATATCTTTTAACTCAACAATATCTGTAACACTTCTTACAAAAGATAAACCTATCCAATCAAAATCTTGTTCAAGAGCAAATTCCAGATCTCTGATATCCTTTACAGTTAAGCAAGGCAGAGATATTTTTGTGTTCGGTAAATTCACACCTTTTTTAGAAGATAAAATTCCACCAACTAAAATTTCGCAACGTACGGTGTCTTTTCCGTTAGTATCAATTACTTTTAAATGAATTTTTCCATCATCAATTAAAACGGTTTCGCCAACCTTCACGTCTTGCGGAAACTGCGGATAAGTAATATAGATCTGTCGCTCATCACCTTCGCACTCTTTTGTTGTGATAGAAATTATTTCGCCGTTAATTAAATTAGCGCTATTATCTTTCATCACACCAATGCGTAATTTAGGTCCTTGCAGATCGGCTAAAATACCAACGTGACGACTTAATTTTTTATTTAGTTCACGAATATTTTTTACTGTATGTAAAACTGCTTCATAATCTCCATGAGAAAAATTGATCCTGCAAATATCCAAGCCTTGTTTAAACATTCCTTCCAATACTTCAATATCGGCAGTTGCAGGACCCATGGTGGCAACAATTTTTGTGCGATTAAAATGACTCATAATTATAGTTCGTTCTAAATAAAACCCTAAGTTAAAAAAAGGATTGGAGCTTTGAAATTATTTAATGGTTATTTTATTGGTAAAAAAAATCATTTGTCTTATAAAACGCTACTTTAAAGTAGCGCAACCTTTATAAGTTTTACCCTTGTATTTTATTGAGATACTTTTCTCGCGCTTTTCACCACTCGCCTCTTCTGTGCAAGGTTTGTCGGTTAGAGCAATTGATAAAGAAATGCTTTTATGATCTTTATTTTCGGTGCTATTTTCAACAATAGCGGCACTGTAAGTTTTATCGTTATTAATTCCTGAAAAATCTTTTTCTAAGATCAAACTATCCGCGCCGTAATCAACCAATAACCTTAAATGATCTGCAAAAAACTCAGCATACCATCCCGGTTCGCTGCCTCTGGCAATTACCAATGGCTTTTGATTTTTTGAAACACGAGCAACATCGGTTGTTTCAACTTTAGTTTCTTCAACATTCTTTAAGGTATCTTCATCGCCTAAAGAAGTTAATACTTCAAGCTTACTTGTTGGAACATCCTCACCGTCTTTAGGTAGATCACATGAAACAAACATTCCAACAAGAATAAAACAAAGCCCGATAGTTTTCATTTGATTTTTTTATTTACGCTTAATTACTTTTTCAGCGGCATTAATTATGTCAATAGTATCTAAACCATACTTGGTCATCAATTGATCCGGTGTTCCGCTTTCTCCAAACGAATCATTAACCGCCACATATTCTTGCGGGGTTGGTTGATTGCGAATTAAAAATTGCGCCACGCTATCTCCTAAGCCACCATTCATTTGGTGTTCCTCGGCTGTTACAACACATTTTGTTTTTAAAACAGACTTCAAAATTGCATCTGTATCTAAAGGTTTGATTGTGTGAATGTTTATGATCTCTGCGCTAATTCCTTTTGCTGCTAAAGCTTCTCCGGCCTCAATGGCTTTCCAAACTAAATGTCCGGTTGCAATAATCGTTACATCTGTTCCTTCGTTTAACATCACTGCTTTTCCGATCTCAAATTTTTGATCGACAGACGTAAAATTTGGAATGGTTGGACGACCGAATCGTAAATATACCGGTCCTTCGTAATCAGCAATAGCAATGGTTGCAGCTTTTGTTTGATTGTAGTCACATGGATTTATTACCACCATTCCGGGTAACATTTTCATTAAACCAAGATCTTCTAATATTTGATGTGTTGCACCATCTTCGCCTAAAGTAAGTCCTGCATGCGAAGCACAGATCTTAACATTTTTTCCTGAATAGGCGATGCTTTGACGAATCTGATCATAAACACGACCGGTACTAAAATTTGCAAAAGTCCCTGTAAATGGGATTTTACCGCCAATAGTTAATCCCGCTGCAATGCCCATCATATTAGCCTCTGCAATTCCTATTTGAAAGAAACGCTCAGGGTGTGCTTTTTGAAAAGCATCCATTTTTAATGAACCTGTTAAGTCGGCGCATAAAGCAACAACATTCGGATTTGATTTTCCAAGTTCAGATAAACCGGCACCAAAGCCAGAACGT
>JBEIEI010000121.1:0-8872 GCA_040382975.1 Flavobacteriales bacterium | reverse complement strand
GAATTTTTTTAAACTGAAGCCATTCAACGTAAAATCAAGATCGTCTGTATGCGGGACAACTTGGGTGTAATGCAGCGCAATGTCGCGCGCCATCGAGGTGATGATAGCGGTTTTAAAATCTTTTTCGCCTAAACTATTTTCGTATTGTAAAGCAACTTCTTCTTTACTATCGCTAATAAATTGATAGTGCCTGTTAAATAAGGGAATAAAATGTTTTAAAAATTGTAGTCTGATCTCTAAAATAGATCGTCCGTAGTTGATCAGTTGATCGTCCCAGATCTCTAAAGTTTCTGAGTCGAAAGTTCTGTTCTCGTAAAACTGTTTTAAAAGAGCATTACGTTGTTTTAAAACATGTATGTATGAAATTAATTTATCTAAATAAACTTTATCGTATTGCGAAATAATACCATCTAAAAATTTCCGGCGTACTTCGCTGCTCCCATTTATCAATTCAGCATCGCTTGGCGATATCATAACTAATGGAAATTGCCCGATATGTTCGCTCAAACGTTCGTATTCTTTTTTATTTTTTTTAAAGATCTTTTTTTGATTCCGTTTTAGGCCGCAATAAACTTCCGAAAGTTCGCCCGATCTATCAAAATTACCTTGGAGGACAAAAAAACCTTCGTTGTGTTTAATGTTCTGACTATCAATAGAATTGAAAAAACTTTTACAGAAAGATAGATAATGTATAGCGTCCAGTAAATTGGTCTTGCCCATGCCATTATTTCCCACAAAACAGTTTATTTTTTTGGAGAATTGCCCCTCAAATTCGGAGTAATTTTTGAAGTTAATTATGGAAAGGTGCTTTAAATACATGGAATTTAGCAAAAATACGCCTTTTTTGGGTGGTTTTTTAGCCCTCAAATTAGATTTTTACGTAAAAAAGGCTATTTTTGCAGACTAATTTTACGAATAAATGGCTGATTTAAAAGACGAAACAACTGTAGACAATACTGAAGTAAACGATACTATCGAGTATACAGTAGAGGAAGCAAACGATAAAGCGATTGACCCAAGCTTAGAAGGGATTCAACTTTTTTATGAAAAAAATAAAAAGATGATCACTTACGTTGGCGGTGGTTTAGTGGTTTTGATCGCTGCCGTATTGTATTATAAAATGATGTATTTACCTGAAAAGGAAAACGAAGCATCTAATGAAATTTTCTGGGCTCAAAATTATTTTGAAGTAGATAGTTTTAATATTGCTTTAAAAGGTGGAGTAACTGTAATGTCGCCTGATGGTCAAAAACAAATTATGGGTTTTGAGCAAATTGCAGACGAATACAGCATGACAAAATCCGGAAGTTTAGCTAATTACTGCGCAGGTATTTGTTACTTACGTACCGGTAAATTTGAGCAAGCTATTGAGTTTTTGCAAAAATACAGTGGTGATGATGAAATGATCGCGCCTATTGCTGTTGGAGCTATTGGTGATGCTAATATGGAATTAAATAAAGTGGACGAAGCAATTAAATTTTATTTAAAAGCTGCAGAAAAAAGTAACAATAATTTTACAACGCCATTTTATCTTAAAAAAGCAGGTTTTGCTTATGAGCAAAAATCTAATTTTTCTGAAGCTTTAGCATTATATGAGAGTATTAAAAAATAATATGGCTAGATCTATGAAGGAAAAGAAATTGAAAGAGATATTGCTAAAGTAAAAGCTTTAGGTAATTTATAATTAATAAAATTTTTTAATAAAAAGTCTGCCTACCAGCAGACTTTTTTTATTTAAGTTTTATTCTATTTAGTTGCCAAACAATTCTGTCACTTCGAGTAAGACTTTGCGATAGCAAAGGATGTATCGAGAAGGTTGAACAGAAAAAAACAGTTCTCGATACAATTTTTCGAAAGAGACAAAGCCCGTAGGAATGAAAATTTCGGGCTGGCGAAAAACCACTCGAACTGACAATAAAAGTTTAAAAAATTATTTATGAAACTATGAGCAGTGTAAACAAAAATTTATCGGTAACAGAAGGCAGTGAGATCCCCAATGCTAAAGATTTTAAATTTGGAGTAGTATACTCTGAATGGAATTATGAAGTGACCAATGCCTTAAAAGATGGCGCCGTTAAAACATTATTGGCCAATGGCGCTAAAGAAGAAAATATTTTAATTAAAACAGTTCCCGGAAGTTTTGAGTTAACACTTGGCGCACAATATTTGGCTGAGTTTACAGAAGTAGATGCTATCATTTGTTTAGGATGTGTGATACAAGGAGAAACCCGTCACTTCGATTTTATTTGTGATGCTGTTGCAAAAGGTATTACAGATTTGAATATTAAATACAACCAACCTTTTATTTTTGGCGTGTTAACACCCGAGAATCAGCAACAGGCCTTAGATAGAGCAGGAGGAAAGCATGGTAACAAAGGCGATGAAGCCGCTATTACTGCGATTAAAATGTTGAGTTTAAGAGATAGTTTTAAAAAATAAACGTATCAAACTTTTTTCCGAATCTAATTTTAGTTTTTATAAAACTATTTAATTGTTAAAAGTGATAAACTAAATAGGATGTCATGGTTACATTTTATAAAATTGTTTTAATTTTAATTACACCTTTGAAAAAAACAATCTTAATATTATTTTTTGTTTTCATTAAATCACTTTTAAATGCTCAAACATGTGTTGAGTTATGTAATGATTTATTAGAAAAAGATAAATTAACAGAATGTAGTTTGGTTATTGATTCATGCAAAACTGTGCCGTCGGATTCAGCACTTTATATTAGAGCCAAATTGAGTTTAAAAAATAACAATCTAAAAGAAGCCAATAAATATTGCAACAAGTTAATTAAGTTAAATTCAAATTATTATGAGGTGTGGTTTATAAAAGGCTTAATAGCTTCTTTATTAGGTAACCATGAATTAGCTGTACATTATTTTAAAATAGTGTTAGAAAAAAATCCTAAACATCTAAAAGCATTATACAACAGTGCGTTAAATAAAGGTCTGCAGGAAGATTATCTGCTGGCAATTATTGACTTGGATAAATGTTTAGAAATTAATCAAAATTATAAGTCTGCAATATACTCTAAAGGTTATTTTAACGAGTTATTAGGTAACTATAAAGAAGCAATAATTTATTATAGTAAAGTCATTTCCATAGATGCAAATTATAACGATGCTCAATTGGCATTGGCGTACACATATTATCTAAATGAAGAAAAAGATAAAGCCTGTAAGTTAGTTGAAGAATTAATTGATAAAGGAATTCAAGCCGCATTAGATTTAAAAACAATTCTCTGTGAGACAAAATGAAGCATGTATTTTATATAGTTATTATTTTGTTTAACTTACAGTTAATGGCTCAAAAAAAGTTTAATCTAATAGTATTTAATAAAACAAATGCATTATGTGAAAAGGGTAGTGCTAGAATTGTGATTAAGGATACGGTTGAAAATTATACTGTTTTATGGAGTAATGGCAATGCTAATTTTATTGCCCAAAATCTTAACTCCGGCGATTATTCAGTAAAAATCACCTGGAGACAGAAATTAGACACAGTTATTTATTTTACAATTGATCAAGAAGAGTGCCCTATTTATTTTAGCAGCCTTGTTACACCAAATAACGATGGTTATAATGATTATTTCGAGATTTCGAATGTGGTTTATTATCCCAATTTTTCACTTTATGTATATAACAGGTGGGGGCAACAGGTGCACAAACAAGAATCTAGTTATACTCCATGGGATGGAACCAGCATAGGGACTCATTTGCCGGACGGGGCTTATTATTATGTGTTTTTTTATGATAAATCAAATAAAGAAAATTTTGCCAGGGGTGTTATAACGCTTTTACGATGAAAAGAATACTGTTTTTTATATTACTACCATTTATTACAAAGGCTCAGCAAACCACTCAGTTTTCACAGTATACTTTAAATAAGATAGGTAACAACCCTGCGGCGGCGGGTGTTAGTTTAAAAACACCAATAGAGTTTATAATGGGTCAACGCACGCAATGGTTAGGAACAGGAAACGGCCCTAAAACCGCATTTTTAGGAATTAATTATACACGAATACCTAAGAGGAGTTATAAAAGATGGCATAATTTCGGTGTTTATTTTGAACAAGACAATGCAGGTGCAATAAACAGCACTTCAATATTTTTGTCTTATGCTGTTCACAGGAGATTTACTTCTAAATTTAATGCATCTGTGGGAATATTTGGTGGAGTGAGAAACTATAATGTTGGTTTAAATTCTAGCCAGTTAAGCGATCCGGTTGTTCAAAAAACTAATGCGCAAAATGGAGTTTGGTTAATGCCTGATGTATATCCAGGTATTCGAGTTTATAATCGTAAATCGTTTTATGATTTATCGGTAAGGCAAGTATCAACTCCAAAAATTAAACGCGCCTCTAAACAAATTGGAGGACCTTCAGTTTTAACACCTCATATGTATTTTTCTGCCGGAAGGAAAATTTATTATGACCGAGGTTTCTGCTTTATTCCATCTATGCAAGTTCATGGTGCTTTTGGGAAATTGCCTTCGATTGAAGGGAATTTAATGATAAATTACAGATCTTTTATAAGCGTGGGTGCAGGTATGCGAAATATAGATTTTGCGATTTTTATGCTTCAAGCACGAGTTTTTACAAATGCTGTTTTTGGAATAGCTTTTGATTATTCAATAAATAGATACAATACTGTTGCCCCAAGGACATTGGAATTTATGATTGGATGGACACCTTATTTTGATTTTAAGGAAACCGACATGAAACGTCACGTATCAGCATGCCCACAATTTGATTATTAAAATTTGGTATAGGCGTTTTATATACAGCGAGTTAGGTAAAAATTTTAATTCGCTAATTATTTTGTAAAATTGTTTTTCCCATTTTTGAATATCTTTATTATTACCGAAAGAAATTTCTGCTTTTGCGATACTTGAGGCAACCCGTTTAAATAATTGTTTTGGACTTTCAATAATTAATCCATTTGAATTTTTAAGTAAATAGCGACTCTGCAAAACTTTAAGCGCATTTTCGGAAATTTTCATACTATAAAATTTTATAGGATTTGTGTTAAAGGGAATTACAAAAAAAAATTATTAAAAGTGTTTGTTGTTAACGAAGTTACAATTGCTGTTAATCTATTTTGTGGGATTAATCACTCCTTAATCTGATTATTGTCAAGCAAGGTAAGAGCCGGATGTTTTACATCGATTGTAAATTCTCGCTAAAATGAAACAAAGAATGAGCTGTTGATAAAGCAGTAGGAAGTTATGGCAAAAGCCCTAAGGAGCAATTACAGTGATTAAAACGCTTGCCTTACGAAATAGTTTATGTTAATAGAGTTAAATCTCTCCCTTATCAAAATTTAAATTTTGATTTAATAAAGAACCAAACAGATCTTTAAAGGTAGTGCCATCTACTAATTTATTTTTACTTAGTAATGAATGTTCTGCTAAGCCATGTAATGCAAATTCCATAAGGACAAATTTATCGGCGCCTTTTACATTTGGATGATATTTAGTTACAAGGTCTTCCAAGCCATCTACGATAGTTAATGCCGAAGAATATACTTTATCATTTTCCTGATCTAATAGATCTAAAATATTATTTTGAGAGAACCAATTAATAATGGTTGAATAATCTGATTGTTCTTTTTTGCGTTTTAATTTTGCAGGATCGGGAAATAATTGAATAAATGAATTACGGATTGCCAGACTAATTAAATTTTGTGCAATAATAGCCGGACCTTCTTGTTCACCTTCATAAACTAATTCTATTTTACCATTAATGGCAGGAACTGCAGAGTATAAGTCGCTTATGCGCGCGTAAGAGTAGGGCAGGCCGTTTTTTAAGAAACGTAATTCTGCAGCACTAATTAAACTTTCGTAAGCACTTATAGTTAAACGCGCACTTACACCACTTTTAGCATCAACAAATTCGCTGGTGCGCGCTTCAATAGCAATTTGTTCCACTAAATTTTTTAATATTTCAGGCACCTCAATTTCTTTTTGTTGCTTATTTAATTTAGCTTGATCTTGCGTGATCTGTTTTGAATGTTCAATAGATCGTGGATAGTGCGTTAAGATTTGCGAAACAATTCTATCATTTAATGGCGTTACAATACTTCCGCGATTGGTATAATCTTCCGGGTTTGCGGTAAATACAAATTGAAGATCTAATGGTATACGTAAATTAAATCCACGGATTTGCACATCACCTTCTTGTAAAATATTAAATAATGCCACTTGTAAACGCGCTTGCAGATCGGGTAACTCGTTTATCACAAAAATAAAACGATTACTACGTGGAATTAAACCGTAATGAATAACATTTTCATCGGCAAAAGATAATTTTAAATTGGCTGCTTTAATGGGATCAAGATCGCCAATTAGATCGGCCACGCTCACATCCGGTGTTGCTAGTTTTTCGGCAAAGCGTTCGTTACGATGGATCCAATTTATTGGCGTGACATCTCCTTTTTCGGCTATTAAATTTTTCGCAAAATTTGAGATGGGCTGTAAAGGATCATCATTTAAAGGACTGCCGGCAACAACCGGAATGTATTCATCTAATAAATTAACCAGCTGTCTTGCCATTTTTGTTTTGGCTTGGCCGCGCAAACCTAAAAACAAAATATTATGACGACTTAAAATTGCGCGTTCTAATTCAGGAATAACGGTTTCTTCATAACCAAAAATACCGTCAAAAATTGGTTGCTTATTTTTAAGTTTTGTAATTAAATTTTCGCGAAGTTCATCTTTAATACTTAAAAATTTGTAATCTGTTTTTTTTAATTCGCCGAGTGTGTTTATTTTTGGTTGATTCATGATCTTTTTTTTATAATATTATAGTCTTGCTTCTTGTGTCCTTTATCTTTAATCAATTTAAACTTTCTTTCTCTTCTTATTGGTGTAATCTCTAAAGATCATTTCACCTAATCCTTTTAATCCCGTAAAGTATGCCTTACCCTGATTAGCTTCGGTAAACTCATCTATAAAATTTTGCAAGTAGCGATCGTTCGCAACCATAAATGTGGTGATATCAATTTTGCTGCGCTTACAAGCTGCTGCAAGTGTTAAACATTTATTTACAATTCGTCTGTCTAAGCCATTACTATTCATGTAATATTGCCCATTCTCTTTTAAACAAGAAGGTTTACCATCGGTGATCATAAAAATTTGTTTGTTGCTGGCTTTCTTTTTTCGGAGGATAGACATTGCTAATTCTAAACCGGCAACTGTGTTGGTGTGGTAAGGACCAACTTGGAGGTAGGGAAGATCTTTAACTTGAATTGGCCAGGCATCATTTCCAAAAACAATAATATCCAAACTATCTTTAGAATAATTTCGTTTTATCATTTCGGCCATGGCCATTGCCACCATTTTTGCAGGCGTGATGCGGTCTTCGCCATATAGTATCATACTGTGGCTTATGTCGATCATTAGCACTGTGGCGGTTTGTGTTTTAAATTCCTGTTCGCCTACTAACAGGTCGTTTTCAGTTAAAATAAAATCTTGTGTGCCGTTATTTATTTGTGCTTGTTTAATGGAGTCGATCATGGCAATGCTTTGAGGCGAATCGCCAAACTCATAGGCTCTTAGATCACTCGTGGTTTCTTCCCCATTTTTACCGGTAAATTTTGTTTTATGATTTCCGGATACGCCTTTTTTTAGTTTACCAAAAATATGTTCTAAAGCATTGTTTCGGATGGCCTGTTCTGTTTTTGGGGTTATTGCCATTCCGCCTGTGCCATCTTTTTTATCGCGTAAGTAACCGCGTTTTTTTAATTCGGCAATAAAATCGTCTAAGGTGTAATCTTTATTGGTAAGCTCGTATTCTTTATCTAATTGTTTGAACCAATCAAGGGCTTCTTCCACGTCGCCACTGGTGTGGGTAATGAGTTGTTTAAAGATCTTAAACAATTCATCAAATTTCGATTTTGGATCGGCTATAAAATTTTTAAATCTGTATCCTAACACGGTTAATAAACAATTTATGTAGCATAAAGTTGTAGATTTTTTACGTAAACTAATGTTAATTTAATGGAATGTACATATTAAAATTTATGTTGAAAAGGTTTTCTTTTATTTAAAAGTAATTTTGCCACTAAAACAAACTCAATTGAGCTTCGTTGGCTTTATAGTTAAAATCACGGAGGTTGAATTCAAATTTTCCGTTCGTTTTAATAAAACGTTCCCTTGAGAGTTTAAATAATTGCATGATTGACTCGGCAATTTTTCCTTCGCCACGCATACGAACGCCCTTGCGTGTATCGCTTACCTTGCCGCCATGGCATTCGCAAATTTGATTCCAAACTTTATCTGCTCTGTCAGGAAAATTTTTTACCAACCAATCTTTAAAGATATGTTCAACAGCGCCGTTTAATCTCACAATGGTAATGCCGGCGCTTGTTGCACCTGCGTTTCCCGCTTGTTCTAAAATATCCGGAATTTCATGATTATTAATGCCGGGTATAATCGGCGCTACCATTACACCGCAGGGAATATTATTTTTCGCTAATGCTTCTACGGTTGCCATTCTACTTTTGTAAGTGGCAGTTCTTGGCTCTAACAGCTGACGAACTTTTTCGTCGGTACCTGTAATGGAGATCATTACATGTACCAAGTTATGTTTCGCCAGTTCTGTTAGAATATCAAGATCTCTGGTAATTAAAGCGTTTTTTGTAATGATGGCTACAGGATGTTTATACTTTAAACAAGTTTGTAAAATCTTTCTGGTTATTTCCAGTTCCCTCTCAATCGGCTGGTAACAGTCTGTGTTACCTGATAACATGATCGGTTCCGGCTTCCATTTTTTATTACTGAATGTTTTTTCGAGTAATTCTATGGTATTTTTTTTGACAATTATCTTACGTTCAAAATCTAATCCGGCACTGTAACCCCAATATTC
>JBEIEI010000120.1:0-8938 GCA_040382975.1 Flavobacteriales bacterium | reverse complement strand
ACAGCAACCGTTAATACTACAAACTCTACTTGTTTGCTTACTAATGGTTCTATCATGGCGCTTGCTGCTGGTGGATCTGGATCAGGATACCAATACAGTATTAATGGAGGAACAAACTTTTTCCCTACCGGCTCATTCTCTCCTTTAGCTTCTGGTACATACTTTATCTTAATTAAAGATGGCAGCAACTGTCAATACATTACATCTGGAACAATTTTATCTTCAGGTGGTCCTACAATTACTGCTTCTACTCAACAAAACGTTTCTTGTAACGGCGGAAGTGATGGAAGTGTAAATATTACTGGTGTTGTTGGTGGAACAGGTATTCTTCAGTACAGTAAAAATGGTGTTAACTTCCAAACTTCACCATTATTAACTGCTATGCAAGCTGGCGTTTACCAAATTCAAGTTAAAGATGCTAACGGTTGTATTGCAGTTGTTACAAAAACAATTACTCAACCAAATGCTTTCTTAATTGCTCCAACTACCGCAAGTGTAACTTGTTGGGGAACTTCTACTGGTGCAGCAACTATCGCAGCTTCTGGTGGTGCAGGATTTTTAGTGTATAGCATTAATGGTGGTAACACTTTCCAATCGGGTACCGTTTTCAATAATTTACCTGTAGGTTCTTATAACCTTATGGTTAAAGATGCTGCTAATTGCATTGGATACTCATCTTTCTCGATCGTTCAACCATCAAAAATCAACATTAATTTAGGTGTATTAAATGTAACTTGTGATGGAGCAAATAACGGTGCATTATCAATTAACGCTACAGGTGGTGTTAGTCCATACATGTACAGTTTAAATTCAGTTGCTTATTCATCAGTTAATACTTACTCAAATTTAGTAGGTAACTCAACATACACTATTGAAGTGAAAGATGCAAACAATTGTGTTGTTTCAACTACTCAATTTGTTTTTGAACCGGCTAACTTAAATGTAACACCAGTAATTACAAACATTACTTGTGCAGGTAGCTCTAATGGTGCTATTAATTTAAATGTAACAGGTGGTGTTATTCCATACAATTACCAATGGTCTACAGGTTCTACTAATGCTTCAATCTTTAATATTACAGCCGGATCTTATTCAGTGTCTGTAAAAGATTTTAACGGTTGCACAGTGGTTTATTCTACAACATTAACACAACCTGCTAATCCATTAGTTATAAATGGTGTTGTTACTCCTGCCGGAACTAATTCATCACAAGACGGATCAATTGACATTACTGTAACAGGCGGTTCTGGTCCATATAGTTTCTCATGGTCTAACGGTGATACAACCGAAGATCTTAATGGTGTTAATCCTGGAGCATATATGGTTACTATTACCGATGCTAATGGTTGTGTAACTTCGTCAACATTTAATGTTGGTAACATTACCGGTATAGCAACTATTCAAATTAGCAACAACGAGGTTAAGGTATATCCAAATCCTGCAACTGAGTATTGCACAATTGAAGCTAACGGTTACAAAATGGATAAAGTTGAATTATATAACTTATTAGGGCAAAAATTATTTGAAGGAGAAGTTAATGATTCAATTACTAAGATCAACACTTCTAATTTAGTAAATGGTACTTACTTTGTAAAAGCTTACATTAACAATTCAACTATTACTAAAAAGATCACCATCAATAAATAATCACTAATTTATTGAATACTTAAAGCGTCCGGAATAGATCCGGACGTTTTTTTTATCCCATTAAAAAAAATTATAGTTCAATAATATAAACCTAAGGTTGATACTAAATAGGTTTAATGATTAAAACAATAACTTCGCCTTTTTAAATGCCGGTTTACTGGGTTATCTTTAATAATAAGCAAGGTCTTCTGTTTTTTTAACCAAGGCCGATAAATACCTTTATAATAGTTTAAGAACATAAAAAACGCCCCAAATTTTAGTTCGATTCTTTTCAATTAAAAATAATATTCTTAACTTTATTAGCATACGACATACTAGATTTTTACGCTAGTTACAATATAAATATGCCTATTCCCATTTCAAATAATAATAAACCTGCAAGCCATCAAAAAAAAGCAAAAGTTAAGTCAAAAGAAAAAAAATCGGTATTGGAAAATCTGTTAATTCGAAGCAAAAATTAATGGTTTATAAACCAAAACTCAAACCGCAGAATAAAAAGTTAATTACCTCTCAAACAAAACCTCACAGTTTAATTGAGCAAAACTCTATTTTATTTGAATTAGCTCCTATAGCCTATTATATTTGAGATCTCACTGGTAAAGTAATTTTTGTCAATAAAAAAGGAATGTCGCTTTTAGAAGGTAAAAAAGATCAAATAATAGGCAAAAGTCTTTCAAATTTAATTAATTCAAAAGTCCTTCAAAACAAATTCAAATAATACAGAAAACTGCTTATTGAAAAAGAAATACCACAAAAGCTTGAATGCGAATTGAAAAAATTGAACGGCTAACTTTTTTTCGGATTAATAGATTGCAATATTTTTAAGGCTGATGAAAATAATTCCACCTTCTTTCTATCAACAATTACTGATATTTCCTACCTAAAAACAAGCAGATTTTTACTTGAAACTACTTTAAATAGAGAGAAAGAATTAAGCCGAATAAAATCGCAGTTTGTTTCAATTGCCTCGCACGAATTTAGAACGCCACTCGCAACAATTTTAACCGCTGCAGAACTTATGGAAAAATATAATAAACCGGAGGACCTAGAAAAAAAAAGAAAAACACTTCCATAAAATAAAAAATTCAGTAAGCCGGATGAAAGAGATCTTAATGGACTTTTTATCGGTTGATGAAGTTGAGAAAGGAAAAATTACCAATTTCACGGAAACAATTAACTTGGTAGAATTTATAAAAGATAAAATTGAAGAAACTAAACAATTTGATGGCATCCACACTCAAAGTTATGAGCATATAGGTAAATTCGAAGATGCGTGTTTAGATAAAAAGCTTCTAAAAATATGCTTAACTAACCTTATCATAAACGCCTATAAATACTCTCCGGAAGGAGGGGTAATTCAGATAATTTCAAAACAAACAAGTTTCGGAAATGTTGAAATAAAAGTAATTGATAAAGGTATTGGTATTCCAAAACAGGATCAAGAGCATCTTTGTAGTCGATTTTTTAGAGCAAAAAATACAAAGAATACACAAGGAACTGGATTAGACTTAAACATTACCAAAGATCTCATAAAATTGATGGGCGGAACTATTTCTTTTATAAGCGATGAAAACAAAGGCTCCTCCTTTGCCTTAAAATTCACAAAACATGCTTAATATAACCTTAATTGCCCTATATAAAGAATAAAAGTTTTTTTTACAAAATTGAACATAAAATATCTAATAGTGATATTAATCATTATTAAGTCTGACCTTGCTCATAAATTTTTTTTTGGAATATGTTTAATTTAGATCCTGTAAATCAGCATGCAAATGAAATTTACAATGTTACTAAAATAATCATATAGCAATATTTGCAACGATTTTATAATGTAATCATATATAAGCAACCATTAACTTATGACTAATACAATTTTGGTTATTGAAGATAACAAAGACATGCGCGAGAATACAAGCGAGATTCTTGAACTGGCAAATTACAAAGTATTAACTGCCGAAAATGGAAAAGAAGGGGTAGATATTGCGCGAACAAAAAAACCGGATCTTATATTGTGTGATATTATGATGCCGGTTTTAGATGGCTATGGCGTATTAAGAGCTCTAGAGAATATTCCTGAAATGACGGTTATTCCATTTATTTTCACCACCGCTAAATCAGAAAAATCGGATTTTAGATTTGGAATGGATCTTGGGGTCGACGATTATATTGCCAAGCCTTTTAGCGGAGACGACCTTCTTAGAATTGTTGCCTCACGATTAAGAAAAAACAAACTATTAAAAGAAAATTTAAACGACCATAAACAAGGAATTACAAATTTTAATGATAGCACCAAATCGTTAGAGGAAATGGGAATTTTATTAGAAAGTAATCATGTAAAAAAAGTAAAAGAAAAAGACCTGATCTTTATGGAAGGTGATTCTCCAAACTTTTTGTATTTAGTAATTTCAGGAAAGGTGAAAATTTTTAAAACAAACGAAACCGGAAAACAATTTATAACTGAAATAGTAAAAAAAGGGGATTTTTTTGGTTACATCGCCTTGTTTGAAAATTGTAACCATAAGGAATCGGCTATGGCACTTGAAAATTCAGAAATAGCAAGAATTAACAAGGAGGACTTTTTTAAATTATTATTATCTAATAATGAAGTATCGATAAAATTCATTAAACTTTTGTCAAATAACTATTCAGTTGCTGAAGAAAAATTATTAAAGTTGGCTTACGATTCTGCCAGAAAACGTGTAGCAGAGGCTTTGATCTTAATTTCAAAAAAATATAAGGAAAACGATTCGGAAGGCGAAAGCCCTTTTGCCCTATTAAGAGAAAATATCTCTGCGCTTTCAGGAATATCTCCCGAATCTGTTAGCAGAAACTTAACCAATTTTAAAGAAGAAGGTTTAATTGAAACCTATAACGGAAGAATTAAGATCGTAGATCTTAAAAAATTTGAGAATATTAAAAACTAATTTTTTATTAGTGACGGCAATCATTCCGTAAAATGTTCAACAACATTTTATTTTAAATCTATCAGGTGTAAACTTGCTATTCATTATTGAAATTTTATATAAGCAATCTTTCACAAAAAAAATTACACTATGAAAAAGCTTGTTGCAGGTTTTTTAGCCGGAACCATTATGTTAATTAACGGAATGATAATTAGTAAGGGATTTCAATTCTTATTCCCTGAATTAACTGTAGAATACGAAAATACAACACTTATTAAACCGTGGTCAGACCCTGCAATGTTGATTGTTATTGCCGCTACCGTAATTTTAGGAATAATCTTAGCCGGAATATGGGACTTAACAAAAACCATGGTTAAAGGAAATAGTGCAACCATTAAAGGATTTAATTTCGGATTTGTATTTTGGATAATTACAATGCCGGGCATGTTTCTGTTTTTTAATAGCTTTCCATTATCGGTAACCATAATTGTATGTTGGGTAATTACATTATTAATTCAAGGTCTTTGTTCGGGATTTCTTTTTTCGAAAATGTTAAGGTAAATTATTTAAATCGCAACAGGCATGGATAATAAACCCAATCCAAAAGAAAAAGAAATTCAAGTCCCGCCAAAAATTCCCACTCCTAAACCATTGCCGCCTGAAATTGTGCCTGAAACAGAAATCAATACACCTGAAAAACCACTACCGGAGGTAATTCCAGATTCTCATCCCGAAATAAACCCAATAAAAAAAAATGGAGACTAGTTTTTGTAGTATCCAATACTATGAGATTTAAAATTCTAAAATTGGTAAAATAAAAATCCCCGCCTTTTTTGGCAGGGATACTTATTGCAAAGAAGATCAGATTTAAGAAACTTTAATTTCTTTAACCGGCTTTGAAACTGTTACTTCTTTTTTTGGAAGAATAACTTTTAAAAGGCCATTTTCATAATTAGCATCAATTTTTTCGGAATGACAATTCTCAGGCAAAGTAAACGAACGAATGAAAGAGTTATACGAGAACTCACGTCTCTTATAATTTTTATTCTCTTCTTTTTTTTCTTCTTCCTTTTTTGCACTGATGCTTAATACACCATTATCAACCTCCACTTTAAAATCTTTTCGATCAAGCCCCGGAGCAGCTAGTTCGATGTGAAAATCCTTTTCATTCTCAACAATGTTTGCATTGGGTAATAAAAGCGATCCTCCATCTAGATCAAACAAATTGGTATCTAAATCAAATACACTTGGAAATAATCTTCCGTTGTCGAAAAAATTGCTTACCAGCGAGGGAAGCGTAGCTCTGTTTTTTTTTACTAGTAGTGACATCTTTTTTGGTTTTTATGGTTAAACATTAATTTAATTATGAAACAAAAGTAATCGTACTATTAAAATAGATAAATGATTTTGAGCAAATGCACCCTTGATATTTTGCATTTAACAATTACTTAATTACATGATCCTTAAAATATTTTTTAACACGATCATTTTCCACCATTTTTGTGCAGGTTTTATCGCACATAACACTATCTAATATCATTTTTTGTATTACGCAATTAGACATTTGCTCAATAAACAGACCATCCTTATTCATTAAACTATCTATATTCGACGAAAGACAAACTGCTTTTACCAAAGAAACATTCTCGGCCATCTTAATTTTACAATTGTCATCTGCCGTCATTTTATCCATAAGTCTTGTTAAATGCGCGCTATCGGCTATAATAGCATTGTATACCTCCTGCTCTAGTTTAGAATTTTCGAGTATCTCTTCGGCAGTTTTTTCGCGAACACTTGAACATCCAACGGCTATAATTCCAAATAGTATAGTTTTAAAAAACACATTTATCTTCATATTAGTTTTTGTTAAATTAGTTATGTAAATTAAGGCTATAAATAAATGTTTATACATGAAGTTGGTCATTTTACACATTGACCTTCATCATTTGTCCCGAAACTAATTAAGTATTTATTTGCCCTACAATTTTTATTAACCTTGTGGAGGAGAAAAAGATAAAAGATCATTTAAATTACTATTATGCGAATGAGGTAGATCTCTTTCTAGAACACCTTGCAAGCGTAAAAACCCAGCCTAACGAAAAAACCATACACGAATTAAGAGCAGAAATAAAAAAATTACGATCGGTATTTCAATTATTAGAAGTAATAGCAAAAAAGGAAATTAACATTAAACAATTTGCAAGTAGTTTAAACGATCTGTTTGATACGACAGGCAAAATAAGAGAAATTCAAGTAAATCAAATTTGTTTTACCAAATTCAAATTCCCACAAGAGATAAATGATAAATACAAAAAGTTTCTTTTAAATAGAGAAAATGAATTGGGCAATAGATTAAAAAAAACGATCAATCATTTTGATGAATCGGTTTTAATTAATTCAAAAAAACAAATAAAAAAATTAACTGGTGATTTAAATAACAAAAAAATGTGGGATGCCTGTTTGTTTTTTATTAAAAACAAAACACTAAAAATAGAAAATTTATTATTGGCAGGTAATAATCCACTTATTATTCATAAAATAAGAATACAATTAAAATCCATTCACACAATTGCCATTTTTTTACAAAAAATAAATCCTAAACAAAAAAACGAAAAAACACTACAGCTTATAAAACAAACCGGCACTTTGATCGGCAACTGGCATGATAACCTTGTTTTGATCAATTCGTTAGAAAGATATTTTATAAAAAAGGAAAATGCACCCGAAAATAAATTACCCCTATTACTTAGATCTATAAATAAAATTGAACTCGTAAATAAATTAATTTTAAGAACTGCAAAAGTTAAATTAAATAAGGTGGTTATAAGCATGAATAAAAATAATTTCACAAGCCCTACTAAGGCTCCATCGCTTAAATAAAGCATCATCTATTCAGCAAAACAAACCAAAATAAACTATTGCAAAAGTTTAACTATTTCATTCAGATCTAAATTTTTTACATACTCATAAAGTATTTGATTGTTTCCCTGAACTTCAATGCTTACAATAACATTCTCATCGCGATTTAAGAAAACTTCTACATAAAAATTCTCTACCAAAAACAAAGAGATGTTGCATTCGTAATAAACCTTTTCAGAAATTAATTCACTGTAATTCCACAGATATTCGGTTTTATCTGCAATGGTCAATTTTATAAATTCTTCTTTATTCATTTGGATAACAAAAACAAAACTACTACATAAAATAGTTAAGTATTGCTACAATTTATAGAACGGTCTTTTTTTGAGCTATAAAAAATATAGGAGTTAAAATCACCCATAAATTAACAAACAAAATTCAAAAACCTTAAAAAAACTCGTTAATATGATTTTAATCACTAACTTAACTGTATAAAGTCATATTCTGCTAAAAAAAACAGGTATATATTTGTTTAACTTAAACTGAAAAAATATGAGTCATTTTGGCGACAACGTTACATCGTTTTTAAAAAACGCTGCAACACAATTAGAAGAACTTCAGTTGCAAACCGCTCTAGGCAAAGCAGAACTTGCAGATAAACTTGAAGAGATCAAGAAAGAGGCAAAGGATAAGATCAACCATATTAAGTGGGATGTGAATTCTGCTTTTGAAGATAGCAAAGATGCTTATCAAAATATTAAAGCTAAATTTGAACATTTACAGGTGCAATTAGCTTTAGGTAAAGCAGAAACTGCCGAAGAGCTTCATGAGCAAAAGAAAAAAATAAGTGCTGCTATCCACGATGTTAAGCATTTAATTTCAAAAGATTAATTTTTACAGATCCATTCTTTTTACAACGGGCAAGAGTTTTCTTTTGCCCGTTTTATTTTATAAAACAGTAAGATCTTTATCCTTTATTTTCTAATTTCGCCTAAACTAAAAAATAATTATATGTCTAAAACAAAAATTACCATAAACAGTAACGGATCACTAAAATTAGAAGGTGATTTTGAAATTGTAGATAAAGCAGGAAATAACTACGATCTGGGAGGAAGAGAGATAGTTGGGCTTTGCCGCTGCGGACTTTCTAAAAACAAACCATTTTGCGACGGTTCTCATAACGGAAACTTTGATCATGAAGCATTAGCCTTTGCTTTACCGCCAAAAAAATAATTTTTTAATCCTCTTTCAATATTTAAAAAGAATTGGAAGAGGGTTTTTATTTTTAAAATTTCAATTCAAAAATTAATCCTTTAGCATTATCCCCTTTTTAACCAACCCGTAACACTCATTCTACGCTTATTGGTAACCAATACCTCGTGCAACAACTCGTTACTTTTAAATAAAACTGTTTTGCCTTGAGTTGGCGAAATTTTTTGATCTCCTGTTTCCTGATGTATCAATAATTGACCACCGTCTAATTCCTTCCAATTGCTATTCAAATAGCTGATCATTGAATATTGTCTGTT
>JBEIEI010000119.1:0-8954 GCA_040382975.1 Flavobacteriales bacterium | reverse complement strand
GGCACGGAAGTTTTCTATATCAACAATGATTTAATTCGCATTTTAAAATAATAGTTATAGACTGAAGCCAATCTCTTTAGGGAAAAGTTCGAATTCCTCAGAGATACTAGGGTAAAAACCTTGTTTTTCAAAAAAAGTTCGAATTCTACTTTTAAAAAACAAAGTCTCTCGAACCATCAGTATTTAAATTGGTTTCAGAGGAAATAAAAAAGGGACAAGCCAAAAAAATTGGTTTGTCCCTTTGGGTGGACCCGGAGAGATTAGCTATGCAGATCTCAATAAAATAAGTGTTTTAAAGCAATATTTAAGCACGTAGAATTTCCTTAAAAAGGCGTATTTTCTCATGTATAAAAACTATACATTAGAAACTTGTCAGGTATAAATATTTTAATTATCTTTACATGATAAGAACATCAGGTAAAAACGCTTTACATGACAAAAAGTAAAAAAAACATAGTTCCGGATAGTGAAATTGCATTCAATAATCTGCCTTTTTTACCACCTAATAAAGACAAAATTGAAACGGTAAAAGTTCTAAGGCAACTGGTAAAGTCTTCAGTTGCATTGGCAGAATTAAAAGGAATAGTTCATATTTTACCAAATCCGGAAATTTTGCTTAATGCAGTTATTTTGAAAGAGGCTAGAGCTAGTTCGGAAATAGAAAATGTAATAACAACCCAAGACAAATTATACCAAGCGCTTTCTGCGAAAGGTATTCAAGTAGATACGGCCACAAAGGAGGTTTTGCGATACCGCGAGGCAATGCTTTACGGAGTGAACTTTATAAAGAAGAAGTCATTTCTAACAACAAATGCAATTATTGAAATTCAAAAAATACTTGAAGAAAATAATGCAGGAGTAAGAAAATTGCCCGGTACTGCTCTTCGAAATGCATCAACAGGAAAAGTGATTTATACACCTCCTGACAATATGGATGCTATAAATAGACTATTGAGAAACTACGAGCAATACATAAATGAGGTAGATGATGTTCAACACTTAATAAAAATGGCTGTTCAACATTATCAATTTGAAAGCATCCATCCTTTTTATGATGGCAACGGGCGTACTGGAAGGATAATAAATATTTTGTACTTAATTATGGGTGGTCTGCTTGAAAACCCTGTGTTATTTTTAAGCGGTTATATAATAGATAACAAATCTGATTATTATAAATTGTTACAAGAAGTTAGAACAAAACAAAATTGGGAAACTTGGATTTTATTTATTTTGAAAGGAATAGAATCTACCGCAAATGAAACAATTTTTCAGGTTAACAGAATAAACAAATTGTTTGATCAAACAAAAGGAGCGGTGCAAAAAAAGATTCCTAAAATTTATAGTAAAGAATTAATAGAAATATTATTTGAGCAGCCCTATTGTAAAAGTGAATATTTGGAAAATCGCTTAAGTATTTCAAGAATCACTGCATCAAAATATCTTAAAGAGTTAGAAAAAATCGATGTATTAAAATCGAAAAAGGTTTGGAAAGAAACACTTTATATTAACACAGAACTATTTAACCTCTTGAAAAAGTAAACTAAAAAGTTCGAATCCCTTTGAGATACTAGGCTAAAAACGTCATTTTTCGAAAAAAGTTCGAACTCTTTTTTTAAAAAACTGAAATTGCTAAAACCCTTTATTAATAAGGGTTTCAGAGGAAATAAAAAAAGGGACAAGCCAAAAAAATTGGTTTGTCCCTTTGGGTGGACCCGGAGAGATTAGCTATGCAGATCTCTTGAGCTCCCATGCCGATAATTCAAAATCCGCTGCTTCGCATCGGTTTTTTTGTTCACACTTCGCTTTATGAAAGCATGCTTTCAACAGCTCAGCATAAACAAAAAAATCCCGCACTTTTTGCGGGATTTTGAATTCATTTGTGGAGTCCAAGGACTTAATATCGAACTCTTTTTGGCTGTTGTAAAACACCCAATCAATATTTGGGTATACATTTTTAATGGTTAGTTTTTTGTATTGGTACACATCATAGATACCTTCGGGGCAATGCCCATAAAAATAATTAAAGTGCTCTGCGCTTTGTTCTTCTTTAATAATGTTTTCGCGCTTTATGGTAGAACCTTTTAAGTTTACATTTATCCAAGCCATTTCAGCTTTTGGTTTTTCTTCCTGCTCGCCGGGTAGCATCAGCTCTTGGTGTTTGTCTTTCTTTTTTTCGAGTTCTCTTTCTTCTTCCTTTTTATCTTCCTCTATTTTTACAAATACATAAGTTAAGCCTTTTTCGGTGATGTACACATTCATACCAGATGCCTCGGCCTTAAATAATACAAAGGGAACTGGCTTGCCTTCGGTATCCATCATTTGGCCTTTGTTTTCTAAAAAACTTACATTTTGTTTGGCATTGGCCATAAACACGTTTACTTGATTTTTTACGGGCTCTTTATTTGCAGTTTTTGAGTTTATAGATGCCGCTGCATAATCGGGCACATAAGCTTGCTTCCAAAAAGGAATGCTTGTATTACTGCCTTCTTTTTTAAGATCGCTTTTTATAGCAAATGAGCAAAATACATTTATTGATAAAATAAATGTAATTAGGCTAATGCGGATTTTCTTGAAACGGTTTTGCATTGTATTTGGTTTTACTTTAAAAAAAATCATTCCATCATTTTAATTTTGAAATGATGGAATGAAAATTTATTACTCTTTTATAATTTTAATTTGTTGTTGTTTATTTTCGGTGTTTACTCGTAAAAAATAAATACCGGCTGTTTGATTTGATATATCAATAGTGTGTTTACCAGGTTCTAAATTTTTCGCAAAAATTTGATCTCCTAATAAATTATAAATAGCAACTTGACCCGCTAATTTTAAATCAAATGCAAAAGCACCACTTGTTGGGTTTGGGTATACTGTAATGTTTTTGACATCACTGCCCTCTAATTCATTTACACCAACATTACAAGCACTAATACTAATAGTTTTAGACAATACAGATGAAGTGCCGCCAGCATTAGTAGATGCTAATGAAACTGTATATGTACCCGGATTAGGATAAATAGCAAGTTGGTTTTGAGCATTAGATACTGAAGGTGTTGCTCCGGTTAAAGTCCATGACCAGGCTGTGGGGATATTTGAGGAATTGTCTACCAAATTGATAACTTGATTTATACAAGATGTGGCAGGTAATGCAAAATTAGCAACCGGTGCTTGAATTGGATTAGCGGCGCTTAAGTATACATTATAATCCTCTACCTCACCGCCAGTACCCATGGACCCGGGCATAGTTGGAGTTGCAAAGCAAGGTGCTGGGGCACCGTATCCAGTATATATTACCCTCATTCTTGTAACACCAGTAAATGTGGTGGTTGGTATGGTTAAACTATAGTTAAAAGTTGCCGTCGCATTTCCACCGCAGGGAGCCGCAGCTAAAACTGCAGGGCTAACTGAGCCTACTAGCTCGTTTGCTGTAAATTGATTATCACCATTTGCATCAATATAAGTGGCTAGAATATCCTTCATACAATCGGGGCGGCTAACTACTACATTCATTGTATGAGTTGCATTAACAGTAAGTGTTAGAGTATTTAAATTTGAAAAATACACATAGCGAGAGTTGTTAAACAAACCCCCACTCAAATTGTTAAGTGTATTAATAGAAACATTTAGTATTTGATCGTTTACAAAATTAGCCGGGTTGGCTTGGCAATACGGAGCCGGATTAGTAATTTGTGCATTTAAAAAGCCACTGGTTATTGCTAATGTACCAAGTGCTAGAAATAGTTTTGTTTTAATTTTATTTGTTTTAATTTTCTCTACTTATTTAGGCTGCGAGTTTCCTTTTATTTTAATTAATTAAAATTTTATTGTTACCGCTTTGTTTGGTATTTGATAATTTGATGATGTACATGCCTTGCGGCAAATCATTTATAAGAACTTTTTGCTCACTGGCGTTACTATTTAAAGTTTTGTTATAAACGCTTTTACCATCTATACTTGTAATTTGTAAATTATAGGCACCTTCATTTAAACCATTTAGGTATAAGGTATTCTCATTAAAATAACTGCTAAAATTTAGTTGAGATGTATGTTTAGTAATGCCAGTAATTAAAACTTGTTTAACTTTAGTAGTAGTGGTACAAGCATTAGTTGCAGATAGAGTAACAGAATTAACGCCTGCATTAGGGAAAGTGTAGGTTGGATTTTGAAGCGTGCTTCCAAAAGACCAATTATAGGTGTTGGCATATAATGTTAAGTTATTAAATTGAAAAGTGTTGTTACCTAGAGGAGTAAATGTAAAATCAACTTTTGGTTTGTTAGATCCTACACCCCAAAGATTTAAACTATCAATAACCGTGGTTGAACCATAAGTTTGTAATTGATTTGCTACGGTGCTACTCAAATTTGCAAGGTAGCTAGAGCCAACTGAGGTTTTTTGAAAAATATTTGAATAAAAAACACAAGCTGCTAAATAACTTCCTTCAACACTTGGATGGCTTTGATCGGGATCATATAAATTAATGGATGGCAAATTTTGACGTACTTTTTTCCACGCCACACCCACAGGAGCTACGGCAGTTTTAAAATCTGTTTTAAACATCATATAACTTTCTCTTAAACGCGCTTGCATGCCATTATAAGTACATACATTTGGAACATTGGCACAATTCATTGCATCACCATTTTGCCTGCCCCAGGTCATATAAAAAATAATTTCAGAGCAATTGTTATTTGCTCTCACACTATCACAAAGCTGTTGAGCAAACGGATAAGTGCCTTGCATAACTTGCCAAAGATCCCAAGATGGCTCTTGACTTTGGGCTTGCAAAACAACAGCGTCCCATTGTTGTGATTTTATTTTTGACCAGGTTTGGGCAGTATTGCAATGGTTTTGAAACGTGAAACCGCCAAAAACCGATTGATCAAATATTAAAGTATCGCCTAAAGGCAAGGCTATATCTTTAACTAATTGTGGTAAATTGTTTACAAAGGTATAGCTGTTACCAATAAATAATACCTTTTTCTTTGTTTGCGAGTAAATGCTTAATGTTGTTATTAGTAGTAACAACCCTAATTTTAGCTTAGTTTTCATTTTTTTAGAATTTAAAATTGTTTCTGTAAATTTCTTAGATTAATCTTGAAACAATATCCCTATAAATAGGGAGTTGAGTAAACGAATGCTTTTAATGAGTAAGTTGATTATGAAATCAAATAGACAAAAAATGGAAAGAATTCACTATTAAACTATTTCCAATTCAACTAAATCATAGAAATAGAAAGGTCTTGAATAGCGATTTTGTTTCTTTATAAAATCGCCTTTATAATCCACTAAAGCGATTTAATAGTTAAACATCCTTACAAGGTCAAAAATAATAAACCAGTACTAGCGATAATTTAAACGATATTAAAATTATTAATCGATTAAGTTTGCCTCCAGAGCTTTTTTAATCAGGCCAACTGTATTGTTGACATCAAGCTTTAGCAATAAATTTTTACGATGACTTAAAACGGTGTGATGACTAATATATAATTGATCTGCGATTTGATCTGTTGTCATTCCCTTTGCAACTAGCTGTAGTACCTCTTTTTCTCTTTTAGAAAGTGTTGGAATGGTTGTTGTAGTATTATCATTCGACACTTGTGCACTTTCGAGTTTATCTTTTACCTCATTACTAAGGTAAAAAGTACCTTTAGACACTTCTGAAACTGCATTTAAGATCGTAACTCGATTCGAATTTTTAAATAAGTATCCATTTGCCCCTGCATTTATTATACTTTTTATTGTTTTTGGGTCTTCATGCATACTTATAATAAGAATAACTATTTCAGGATAGAGTTTTTTTACTTTTTTACAAAGCTCTATGCCGCTCATGCCTGGCATATTTAAATCACTTATTAGCACATCTATTTTTTGGACGTTTAAATAATTTAACATTTCAATGCCTGAAACAGCTGAGCAAATAACCTCAAAATATTTATTATCATTAAAAAGTGATATCAAGCCCTCTAAAAACAAAGGATGATCGTCTACGATTGCTATCTTACTTTTCTTGCTCATTGATTTTTATATTCAAATGTTTACAGATATATAAAATGCACTACCTCTTCCGATTTTCGAATCAATTATTAAACTTCCATTTATTGAATTAACGCGAGATTGAATATTCCGTAAACCAATTCCGAAAGATTTTTCGTTGTTATTAAATCCAATTCCGTTATCCTCAAAAACCAATGTTATATTGTTTTTATAATTATTTATATTTATCTCAATTAAGGAGCATTTAGAGTGGCTAATTGCGTTTTTTAAAAGTTCCTGAGTAATTCTATATAATGTCACTTGCAAATCTTGATTAATCTGATTTAATGCTCCGCTATCTAAATAATCAACATTGATAATAATATTTGAATTGGTTCTGTATTCATCAATCAATTTATTAATTACAACCGTATAAGATTTATTAGTCAACTGAGGAGGTAATAGGTTATGTGAAATACTTCTTATTTCTTGGTAAACTAAATCAACATTACTAATTACATTTTTAAGTTCAATATCATTAGGGTTTTTATTCTCATTAAGTGAAGTTAATTTTAATTTTATACCAGCTAAAGATCCGCCAATACCATCATGAAGTTCTATAGCAATTCGATTCCTTTCAATTTCTTGTCCGCTGATGATGTTTTGCAGCGATTTTAGTTCTTGTTCACTTAACATGTTTTTTACAATACTTTGATGATTTTCTTCAAGATTTTTTACTATTTGCTGCTTTGCATTAGCTTTATTTTTGTAGTTAATTGTAATTAATGCAAAAATTATTACTAGTAAAATGGTTAGAACAATTAAACCGTTTTGAATTAGTTTTTGGGCGTTAATTTGCTCCTTAAAAGTGGCTTCATTCAATTTTCGCTTTTCCTTTTCTAAAAATACTGTTTTTTCAAAGTCGTAAATAGCTTTTATTTTTTCTAAATTTTGAATATTGCTTTTGGATGCAAAACTATCTAAATTATTAATAAGATCGATACTATACTCAAGTGCCTTTTTAGGGTTATTTAGTTTTTCATAATTTTGTATAATTAATTTTTTTCGGAGTTTAATTTTGTTTATATCACTACCAATACTTTTTGTTATACCTAAAGATTCTAAAGTATTTTTTAACGATTCATTATAATTATCTTGCTTAAAATAGATAACCCCTAAATTAAAAAAAGCATTCGACGTTTGTTTTTTATTTTCATTAAATTTTAATGCAAGCAAGTAACACTCAATTGCTTTAGTATCTTTTCCTTGCTGAGCGTAAAAGTTTCCTAGTTCATTATAATATCCCGGTAAAGCACTCTTAATATTGTATTTATTAATGGCTTTTAGTGCCTTATCGAAATATAAGTCTGC
The DNA here is from genome assembly GCA_040382975.1 of Flavobacteriales bacterium. GTDB lineage: Bacteria > Bacteroidota > Bacteroidia > B-17B0 > Aurantibacillaceae > Aurantibacillus. Next base: position 1,612 of record JBEIEI010000119.1, on the reverse strand, counting down.
TAAATTAAATTTATTCCGTATGGCATATATTATTGCAACATTAATAGTTGTTGATATGAAATGTGGTTTGCTTGAAGAACTATCACTACTCATCAAACTCAAAGAGCTTAAGGCATATTTTAATGAATTGTCGTAATCATAGGTCCCTCCATAAATTGCAGAAATTAAGGATAAAGTTTTAGCTCTAGAATTGTTGTCATTTAATTTTTCTTTTATTTTTAAAGATTTAAAAGCATATTCTATCGCACGCTGCCTGTCGGCCAAATCATTATATATTAATGCAAAATTATTAAGAGATTTAGCAATAATATTTTCATCATGAATTGAATTTCCAATAATAAGTGCTTCATTAAAAAGCATCAATGCATCTTTGTATTCTCCAAATTGTTGTTTGTTTAATCCCATTCCAATAAATGAATCCGCTAACTTCTGTTTTAACTTTAATGAGTCCGTAATAGTTTGAGATTGAAGCAAATATTTCAATAAGATTTGTGCATTATTAAAATAATAAAAAGATTTTTTTGAATCATTTAAGTTTGTAAAATTATATTCGCCTAAAGTTAAATAGGCCTGAGCAATCCCAAGTGGATATTTGAGTTTTATGGCTTCACTTAGGGCTTTTGTAGAGTAATAAAATGTAGAATCGGAATTGATATTTCGGTACCTATATGCTAAGGAATTAAAGCGATTTACTTCTGCTGTATCATATAATAACAAGTTGTTAAATTTTTCCCCTAGCCCATCTTGAATAGATTGTGCAAAAAAGATAACGCTATTAAAATAAATACAAGTTAAGAAAAAAAACCGCATCATAATTACATATTACTTAGGTTGCATATTCAAATATAGCTAAAGATTAATTAAAATATGTCGGTATTATTGAAATTTGAAGCAGCATGATTTAATTAGGTGGAGATATCCCACTACAAGCCTGGGCTTAGGATTAAGGATTTATTGAAGAGATAAGGTTTCCTAAAAAGGATTTCGGTTATTACTAGTCAGCTGGGGGAATGTTGCCTAATGAAGTAGCTAAACAAAATGCTTATTAACCATCTTTTTTGAGGTAATAACAAATTAATAGGGCTCTGGTCCATCAAAAATTGCCTTTAGGTAGATCTCTTGAGTTCTCATTGTCAATATCAAATGAATTCGAATTTCAGCAGAGTTTTTTTTTATCATTTGCGCGAAAGTTTCGACTCTAGAGAGATTAGCTACGAAAATCTCTACAACTCCTATTTTTATATTCAAATTCCGCGCCTCAGCATCGGTTTCTTGTTCACACTTCGCATTATGAAATCAAGCTTTAAATAGCTCAGCATAAATAAAAAAATCCCGCACTTTGTGCGGGATTTTGAATTCATTTGTGGAGTCCACCGACATTTTTTCGAACTCTTTTCTGCAGGATTTGGCTGCTTTATGCCGATTAAACAGGTAATATATGACATTGATTATAACCCTAAACGTTTATTATGATTAATGGTTTCGAAAGTTTTTACGTTATAAAATTAATCGCTTTCCAAATTAAAATTATTATTCAAGCTACTTAATTACACAATCTAATATCCTAGGTACTATAGATAATAACTCCAAATCACTATTTCGATCAATATTG
>JBEIEI010000118.1:0-9071 GCA_040382975.1 Flavobacteriales bacterium | reverse complement strand
TTATTATTCAAAAAAAATGTACATAGGATTATCCTCTCCAGAGATATTAAATTTAAGTGGCAATAATCCTTCAATTGAGTTAAATTTAATTGCTGGCTATATAATTAAATTAAATGATCAAGTAGTACTTAAGCCTTCGGTTTTGGTTAGAGAGATAAAGAATTCGCCAACACAATTTGACTTAAATATCACATCTTATTTTAATGAAGATCTCGGAATTGGTTTAGCATACAGAAATAGAGATGCATTAGTTGCCTATTTTGATTGGGTAATTGATAAAAAATTTAAAGTAGGATATGCTTACGATTATTCTATTGGAGCAATTAGAAAATTTAATTCAGGTTCTCACGAGATAATGTTAAATTATTTTTTTGGTAAAGTTTCACACGCCCCCTTCTCCTCGATTTTTCTAATGATAATTAAGTTCAGACTTTGGAATATTTTTATGTGCATTCTTATTAATTTAAGTTTGTTCTCTCAAAATAAATTCCTTTTTGATTCTGCAACTATTGAAATAAGATTGTTAAACATTAACACAAGAGAATCTGAATTTAGTCCTTTTAAAATCGGAGACAACTTTTACTTTACATCATCTAAAGAAAGAAAAGTGGGGATTACCCATATGGATAAAACTACCGAGTTGCAGATGTTGGATATTTATATTGGGAAAATAAAAGATTCTGTAACAATAAAAGAAGTTTCACCTCTGCCAAATAAAATAAATAATTCGGTTAATCAGGGGAGTTGCTTTTTTGATAAAGATAATTCTCGATTGTATTACTCTTCGGATGTGCTCACAAATAGTCATTATAAAAAGTATAAGCTTGCAATTTTTTCTAGCGAATTTATAAACGGACAGTTTTTGCAGCCACGCATAGAGCTGATCTTGGCTGATACATTTTCTGTTGCACATCCAATGCTATTTAAAGGAAAACTTTATTTTTCGGCTAACTTACCCGGCGGAAAAGGTAAAACAGATATTTATTATGCTGAAAAAATTGATACGAAATGGGCAAATATTACAAATTGTAAATTTCTAAATACAAGCGAGAATGAATACTTTCCTTATGTGATTAATGATGATGAGATCTATTTTTCGAGTAACCGCACAGGGGGTTATGGAAATCTTGATATCTATAAATGCACAGGAAGCGATTCTACAGCCTTTATCCAAAATTTAGGAAGACCGATAAATACTGCATACGATGATTTTGGCGTGTACATGGATTCTCTTCAAGAGAGTGGATATTTTGCAACAAATAGAATTAACGAACAAGATGATATTTATTTTTTTATTCAAACCTCGCCGTTATTTAAAAATTGTAAAGAAACTATTGTTGAAGATTACTGTTATAATTTAACAGAAGAAAGCACACTCGATTCAGACTCTTTAAAAGGATATTACTACCAGTGGAATTTTGGCGATGGATTAAAACAAAAGGGTTTAACAGTTCGACATTGTTTTATTGAACCCGGTAATTATTTAATAAACCTCAGCATTATTGATTCTGTAACCAGTGCTGTTTTTATGAGTCAGGCTACCTTTGATCTAAAAGTTGATTCTATTGTTCAATTAAAATTAAATTCTTTAGACACAGTTCTCATTAATAAAAAATTTAACGTTAATACTGATTGGACTTATTTGCCGGACAATAAGATAAACGGCTATTATTATGAAATTGATGGTAAGCGAATGATAGGGCAATCTCATGATGTTTCTTTTTCTGAATTAGGAACTCATAAGGCGTTACTAGGGATTAGTTCGTTTAATACAAAAACAAAACAAAAAGAATTGCTTTGTACTTCAAAAAATATCGTTTGTGTAGATTCTCTGAAATGGTTGGGAGTTGAAAAAAGGAAGATTCAGGAAATTGTCGACAAGTTTGCTTATAAAAGATTTTTGGGAGACTCGGCCCAGTTAAATAACATGAATTATGTTGATGAAGAAATGGCATACAACAAAAAAGGATTAAATGGCGCTTTGGTAGCCGCAGAATTAAAAAAGATAGTTGACGAAAAAAATCGCAAGTAAAAATGGCGGTAAAAATACAGATCTTGCTACAAATGAACCATCCACTGAAGCAAATGGTTTTAACGCCATATCCGATATTCAAAAAACAAACCTTGAATATTTGAGGAATTTGGAGATCTATCAGCAGAAGATCTGGAATTTAAAGTGCATGTGGGTGTATTTAAAAAGCGCACAACGTATCAATTCCCTCAACTAGGAGGTCTTGAAAACCTAGAGACTTAAAGATGGTAGTACCCTTATGACCATAGGCGGCTCTTTTAAAACCCTAAATCGTGCACTCGATTTTAAAAAAAAGTGGTAAAAGCCGGGCAAACAGACTCTTTTTTAGCCGTTTATTATCAAAACAAGCGTATATATATCGAAAATCTCTAGAAAAATGTAATTTTTACCTCAAGCATTAACGTAGAGAAAGCAGATTAAAAGACCCTCTAATACGTGCAAAGAAATTTTAAAAAATATTTTTTTTATTTACTAATTTATGTTTCTTTGTTAAAACTAAATTAATTCACCCATTTATGAAACGATTTTTTAACGTTTTACTATTTACTCTTGTATTTAATAATTCGTTTTATGGGCAAATAATGCCTTCTCCCGATGAAAATATTCCTTTTTTGGTAACTTTTAGTAAATCGTCGGATAAAACCTGGGGCGATGATGATAATATTCAGATTTATTTTTTTTCAATACCTCAAGATATAAAAACGCCTTTTTATATTAGAATTTACGATGCAGATAATGGCGGTAAATATGACGAGAACAGAAACGGTTTTAATTCAAAAACTAAATTTAGTGTTTACGGCGGAAAAGGTGCGCATAGCAATACTGCTTCTAAAGAAACAGATCCAAACGGAAATTATAACAGCGGTATATTATTAAATACCAAAACTTTTGGCGAAGATCCACAAAACGATGATAAATGGTTTAATTTCGGACCTATCAACCCAACAGAGGGAGAATTACAAACTGAAGTGGGTTATTTGTTTAAGTTGGTTGTTGAAGGAACCGATGGTGATGACGGAAATCTTTACCGATTAAGTTTGTCCAGTCAAAAAGACGATAATGTAAAAGTTGAAGGTGGAAATATTTTTACATACGAATATTGTTTCAGAACCTCTGATGCGGCTGGTTCTGTTTCACACTTGTATCCATTTGTTACAAAAGGTATTATTTCTGTTACTATTGATGTGTTTGATTACGATGATGAAGGTATTATTAGAATAATTTCAGTTGCTAAAAAAGGGGAAGTAACTAAACTAGAGAAATCTGAGAATCGCGAAAAATCTATTCATAAAATTGTTGATGATGAAATTAATACTTCATTAGACGTTCAGTTCATTAAAAATAAGGTGTCTAAAAATAATAACATTACTGTTTCTATTACCAACCAAGTAGGTGGGTCTTTGGCCTTTTATGCTATGCCAATTGGCGGTGTGCCAAAGTATAAATATAGAATCAAGGTCTCAAAATAATTAAGATATAATTTTATTATACCTATCGAAAAAAATAAAAGCGTTTTTTCTTTTTTTAATCTAATTAGTATTGGATTAATTGCGGCTCAGCATAAAACCAGTTCGATAAAGTATAAAAAAATAATCCTTCTTTTTCTTTTTTTTAGTATCGGTAAATTATTTTCTCAGGTTTACTCTTTTAAAACTTTTACCGAAGACGAAGGGCTTTCTCAATCTTTTATATATGACATCTGTCAAGATAAACGTGGCTTTTTAATTATTGCAACCGGTGATGGATTATCAGCATTTGGCGGCAATGAGTTTAAAGTTTTTAAAACCAATAGTGGCTTAGCTGAAATTGGAATAACCACCTTATTAAAAGACAGTAAAAATAAAATTTGGTTGGGTCATTTTGAGGGCGGTGTAAGTTACATAATGCCTTCAGGTAAAATTGGAAAGGTTAATTTTAAAGAACCTTTAAGCGCTAAGATCATTCAAATTATTGAGGTTGGAACTGATAATTATGTTTTTTTAAAAAAGAATACCGGTTTAGTAGTATATAATTCGTTAAGTGGTGCGGTTGAAAATATACAGGATGATAATTTTGGAGAAATTAATTCTATAATCGTAAATAAAGATGAATTATTGTTACTAAAACCAGGTGGTGTTTATTCAATTAAAATAAAAAATTTACTTGCTAAAAATTATAAAATAAATCAAATAGCTAAATTAAAGGACGGGGCCTTTATTCAACAAACTATTTTAAATGAAACTATTTTAGTTGCTGATAACGCTTTGGGTTTATTAACTTTTAAGAATGATGGAAAATTTTCTGCACTTGATACGTTTAAATTAAATCGGGTTAATGGCTCAACTTTTACAAAAATAATTGCAGATCGTTTTTCTAACATCTATATTGCTACAACCGACGATGGATTTTTTAAGATCAATCTTCCCTCAAAATTAGTGTTGAGCTATACGGTAAAAAATGGATTAGCTTCAAACGCTATACAGAGTTTATTTATGGACCGAGAGGACAACCTATGGATAGGAACATATGGTTTTGGATTACAACAGTTAAATAATGAAATGTATAGCTATCGTTTTATTACAGATAATGAAGGCGTCAGCCTTCCTGTAAATTCAATAGTAAAAGTCAATGGAAAAATAGCAGTTACTACAAAAATTGGAATTGGTTATGTTAACGAAGATAAAGTTGAATTTGTAAAAAATCCGCAATTAATTAACAAACATTTTAAAAGCATTATTCTTCATAACAATTATTTTGTTTTTTCAACGCTTGACGGTGAATTATTTAAAAGTGACACTACCTTTAATAAAATTGTAAAAATTCCATTATTTACAACTAACGAAAAGCTGATAATTAACTCATTAAATTCTGATGAAAAAAATATTTACGCCTGTACATCGGCGGGTTTATATGCAATTAATTCGCAAGATCTAAAATACCAGTTACTGAATACACAAAGTGGTTTAATGCATAACAATGTAAAATTTGTTTTTATTGATAGTAAAAAACATATGTGGGTTTGCTCTCAAGGCTCATTGATCTATTATGTTGATAATTTACAGGATGTAAAAATGTTTGATGATGTGCAGGACTTAAGAAACTTTAATATACAAAATGTTTGCGAAGATCGTGACAAAAATGTGTGGATCTCTTCTTTAGGTGACGGCGTATTTAAATATAACGGAAAGAAATTTGAGAACTTTAATGTTACTAAGGGTTTAAAATCAGCTTACTGTTATGGCATTGTTGCTGATTACAAAAATGGTATCTGGGTGGCACATGCCAATGCCTTATCTTATAAAAACAAAAACAAAAAAAATTTTAATACAATTGGTGGTAATTCTGATCTGTTGCAAACCAATTTTATTGAGAATTCGGTTTTTTACGATAAAACAGAGAATGAAATTTTCGTTGGAACAAACGAAGGCCTTGTAAAAATAAATACAACAAAACAACGGTTTAATGAAGTTGAACCGGTGTTAAGCATTTTAAATATTTCAATCAACGGCAATAGAATTGCTAACTTAAATGACACAGTTTTAAAGTATGATTCTTACGACATTTCTTTTTATTTTATTGGTGTGTGTTTAACAGATCCTTCAAATGTAAAGTATAGATATAAACTTAAGCTTGAAGGTTCTGAAGATAATTGGGAAACAATAAATGATGGATCTAGAAAATTAAACTTCCCTAAATTAAAGAATGGCGAGTATACTTTTATGCTAAGCTCAGCCAATAATGATGGACTATGGACATCAAATCCTGTTACCTATAAATTTACCATTGATAAGCCTTATTGGTTAAAGTGGTGGTTTATTTTAATTAGTCTTACAGTAATTACGCTTTTGGTTGTGATCAGTATAAAAATGAGAACCAAAAAGCTAATTCAAAATAAAAAGGAATTAGAACATAAGATCCATTTGCAAACTATTGAAATAAGGGCAGAAAAAGAGCATATTCAGAAAATGAATCAGGAGTTAAAGGTGCTGCATGAAGATCTAAGAGATAGTATTAATTACGCTCAAAACATTCAAAGTAGTATTATCCCAAGCCTACAAAATGTTTTGGGTCCTGTAGATGTTTTTGAACACTTTCAGCCAAAAGATGTAGTGGGTGGAGATTTTTACGGATATTATTTATTACCGGACAATAACAAGATCGTGTTTTTGGCCGACTGTACCGGGCACGGTGTGCCGGGTGGATTTTTAACGGTAATCGCAAAAGCACTTTTAGATAAGATCGTTATTGAAATGAAGATCTATACTCCTAAAGAAGTTATTTATAAATTAAACAGTGAATTTAGACTGTTCTTTGGTGCAAATTCTAACGATGAAAATGTAAGGTACGAAGGATTAGTAATTTCTTTGTGTCACATCAATTATTCCAAACAAATAGTAGAAATTTGCGTGGCAGGAAATCCTTTTTACTATTCAAGTAACAGCGAAGTTATAAGTTATAAAGGAAGCAGAAGCTCTGTTGGTTATGAGGAGAATATGGGAGAGTTAAATGTGCTTCAAATTCCGATCCATCCAAATCTTCGCTTGTATATGTTCTCTGATGGTCTGCAAGATCAATTCGGTGGAACCGGAGCGAAACGTTTCTCTTCTAAAAAAGTGGCAGCAGAACTTAATTTATCAAAACATTTAAATGTTAAAGAGCAGGGCGCGCTAGTCCTTGATGAATGGAACTCGTGGAAAGGTTATAACGAGCAGGTTGACGACGTTTCGTTGATCATAATGAAATTTGATTAATACCTAATTGCACAATGGCCATCATCAACTCAATAGCAAGTTGGCTTATGAAAAAGCGCATGCATCAAATAGAATTATTTGTAAAATACCCTGTTGATGTGCAAACTGAATGGATGCATTCGCTGCTTAACAGCGCTTCTAATACTGAATATGGTAAAACGCATAAGTTTTCTGAAATTAAAAACTACGATCAATTCAAAAAACAAATTCCAATTAATGATTATGAATCGTTAAAGCCATTAATTGATCGCACACGACGTGGTGAGCAAAATTTGTTATGGAACTCTGATATAAAATGGTTTGCTAAAAGCAGCGGCACTACCGATAAAAGCAAATTTTTACCAGTAAGTAAAGAAAGTTTGGATGGCTGTCATTATAATGCCGGCAGAGACATGATAACCTTACATTGTTATAATAATCCCCAAACACAATTATTTACCGGAAAAAACCTAGCGCTTGGCGGAAGTTTTAAGCAAGATGTTTTTGGTGATTATCATTCTTTTCATGGCGATGTTAGCGCAATTATAATTCAGAATTTACCGGTGTGGGCCGATTTTTTCAGAGCTCCGGATATTAGCATTGCTTTGATGGATGAGTGGGAGAGTAAATTGGAAAAAATGGCCTTAAGTATGATGAACGAAAACGTTGCCAGTTTAGCAGGCGTGCCAAGCTGGATGATGGTTTTATTAAAACGGATTTTAGAAAAGAAAAACGTAACATCAATCAAAGAGGTTTGGCCAAACTTGGAGGTTTATTTTCATGGCGGTGTAAGTTTCACGCCTTATAAAGAACAGTTTGTAAAATTATTCGACAACGACAAGGTAAATTATTTGCAGCTATACAGTGCTTCCGAAGGATTTTTTGGCATTCAAGATCAATTAAAGAGTGATGAGTTGTTATTGATGTTGGATTACGGCATTTTTTATGAATTTATTGAATTGGCCGATTGGCAAAACAATAATTTTTCAAAAACAATAAATTTAGAAGAAGCTAAAGTAGGAATAGATTATGCAATTATAATTTCTACCAACGCCGGCTTGTGGCGTTATCAATTGGGAGATGTAATACGTTTTACAACCACAAATCCTTATCGCTTTAAAATTTCGGGTCGAACAAAGCAATATATAAATGCCTTTGGTGAAGAATTAATGGTTCATAATACTGATAATGCAATTGCACTCGCTTGCGAAAAAACACACGCACTGGTTAAAGATTACACAGTTGCGCCAATTTTTATGCAAAAAAACTCGGGTGCACACGAATGGCTAATTGAATTTGAAAAAGAACCAAACAATTTTGAGTTCTTTGTTGCGTTATTAGATGAGTCGTTAAAAAAACAAAATAGCGATTACGAAGCCAAACGTTATAATAACTTTGTTTTACATTTTCCAGAAGTGAAAAAGATGCCGACCAACACCTTTTATAAGTGGTTAAAACTTAATAATAAATTGGGCGGCCAGTTTAAGGTTCCCCGCTTAAGTAACGACAGGTTATTACTTGAAGAAATATTAAGAATAAATGATTAAAAACTATTCATATATAAAAGCTTTATTCTTTTTAGTATTGCTATTTTGTTTTTTTTCTTTTATCAAGCAAGATCAGCCAACTAAACGTGTTATTAAAACCAAATTAAGTTTTTTTGCTACCGATGATTTTGGAAATGTTTATGTGGTTAAAGAAAGCGAGTTGGATAAATATTTAGTTAACGGAAAGTTATTTGCGCATTACAGCAATTTAAAACTAGGTAACATAACAGCAATTGATGCCACAAATCCTCTAAAATTACTGTTGTATTATCACGATTTTCAGCAAATTGTTTTTTTAGACAATCAATTAACCGTTAACAGCGAGCCAATTTCATTAGAAGCTTTAGGTTACGAGCAATCTGATCTTGTTTGTGCCAGCGCAAATAATAGTTTTTGGATATATAATAAACAAAATAATGAATTAGTTCGTTTTAACGAAAACTCTAAAAAAATTGCAGCCACAGGAAATTTAAAACAAATATTACAGGTAGAATTAAAACCTAATTTTATGAAAGAATATAATGGGTTTTTGTTTTTAAATTCTCCCGAAACCGGGATCTTTGTTTTTGATATTTTTGGCACTTTCAATAAAATAATTTCATTAAAAGAGCTTAAACGTTTTGATATAAATTCTGACATTATCTACTATCAAAAAGACAGCTCGTTCTGCAGCTATAATTACCGTTCGTTTGACGAAGTTTGTAAATCAATTAGTAAGGCCGAACAAGTAAATTATAACAAAAACAAACTTTATAGATCCTACGGAGATTCGATCGTTATTGA
>JBEIEI010000117.1:0-9080 GCA_040382975.1 Flavobacteriales bacterium | reverse complement strand
TTTTGACCTTAAAACAACTAACCCCTGTTAGATTAATAAAAAATAAGTTTTATCAGGAAGTAGAAACTGCTGAAAAAAACTGCGCATCCACTGAAGAGATTGCCACACTTTTAGGCAGAGGAAGAGCCAAAAAAGGAATGTTTGAGGGTGATCTGGTAGAGGGAGAATTAGAAATTGGACAGGTGAGTGCTGCCATGGATAGCATAAAACCAGCAGCCGAAATTGTTGACGAAATAATGGCAGATTTTAAAGCAACTATTGAAAGAATGAAATCTTTAGCTTTCTAATTTTTTTAAAGCTAATTTTGATATTTAACACATAAACACTGATTTAAGAGGGATATGATAGAGTTTGAAAAGTTTACATTAGAAAATAATTTAAGAGTTATCGTTCATCAGGATAAAAGTACACCATTAGCTTGCCTAAACATTTTATATGATGTTGGTGCGAGAGATGAAGATGAAAACAAAACCGGTTTTGCGCATTTATTCGAGCATTTAATGTTTGGCGGAAGTGTTAATATTCCTAGTTTTGATGAGCCTTTGCAGATGGTTGGCGGAGAAAATAATGCGTTTACTACAAACGATCTTACAAATTATTACTGCACCGTGCCGGCCGAAAATATTGAGACCATGTTTTGGTTAGAGAGTGATAGAATGCTGAGCTTGGCATTTACAGATAAAAGTTTAGAAGTACAGCGAAGTGTAGTCATTGAGGAATTTAAACAACGTTATTTAAACCAACCTTATGGCGATGTTTGGTTAATTTTACGTCCCTTGGTTTATGAAAAACACCCTTACAAATGGGCTACCATTGGTAAAGAAATTTCTCATATAGAAAACGCTACCATGGTTGATGTTAAATCATTCTTTAAAAAGCACTATAATCCAAGTAACGCCATTATGGTTGTTGCCGGCAATGTTGAAGTTGAACAGGTAAAACAACTTGCAAAAAAATGGTTTGAGCCAATTCCTTTTGCAAGCAAACCAATAAGGAATTTACCGGTAGAACCTAAACAAACCAAACCAAGACGTTTAACTGTGGAGCGCGACGTGCCTGCCAGTGCAATTTATAAAGTTTATCATATGTGCGCTCGTGCAGACGAAGAATATCATACGGTAGATATTATTTCAGATATTTTAAGCAGAGGAAATTCTTCTCGTTTGTATAAAACCTTAATTAAGGACAAACAGTTATTTAGCGATATAAACGCCTATGTGATGGGCGATATGGATAAGGGCGTTTTTGTTATAAGTGGAAAAATTCCGGATAACGTAAAAATGGAAGATGCCGAACAGGCAATTATTGATGAAGTTGAAAAATTAAGGACTGAATTAATAGATGAAATAGAATTACAGAAATGTAAAAATAAAGTAGAATCAAGTTTAACATTTAGCGAAACGGATGTTTTAACTAAAGCTACCAACCTGGCTATATCAGAGCTTTTAGGAAGTGCCGATCTGATCAATGAAGAAATTACGCGATATAGTAAAGTAACTGCAGAAAAAATTAAAGAACAAGCAACTATTATTATTGATGAAAATAATTGCACCACTTTATATTATTTAGCAAAAAAGAAATGATAGATAAAAACTATATTTCAACACGATTAAAACAATTAGGTTTTTCGGATTCGGTATTAAAACGATATGAAGAACATCACCGTTATTACCACACTACAACTCATTTGTTGGATGTCGTTTTACAATTATCCAAACTAGATAATTTTGATGATGAATTATTTTTAGCCGCAGTTTATCATGATGCAGTTTATGATCCACAGGCCAATGATAACGAAGAAAGATCTGCTGCATTATTTTTAGCAGAAGCCAAAAGTGCATCGCTAAATAAATTGCAAATGGATAGTATCAATAGATTAATTTTAGATACTAAAAAACACAAACCTTCTAGCGAAAAATCGCAATTACTTATTAAAGCCGATCTTAGTATTTTAGAGCAGCCACTCAGTAAATTAATAGAGTACGAACATCAGATATTTAAAGAATTTCAATTTGTTGATTATAAGGTCTATCAGCCTAAACGCATCGAGATCTTAAATCAACTGAATGTTAACGGTAAATTAAATGCGTTGATAGAGTATGTGACCTTTAGAAAACCTTCTATTGGTGTTTGTTGCGGGAGTTTTAATCCTTTTCATAAAGGACATTATAATGTACTTCAAAAAGCAGAACGCATTTTTGATAAAGTAATTATTTCGTTTGGTAAAAATCCTGATAAAACTAACCGTACTTGGGATATTCCTAACTCTATAAAAAATCGTCAGCTTACTGAATATAATGGTTTACTAACCGATTTTGTTGAATCGTTAGGTTATGATGTTGTTGTAATTAAAGGCTTAAGAAATTCAACCGATTTTCAATACGAGCAAAATCAATACCGCTACATTCAGGAATTAATGCCCGGAATTAAGATCATTAATATTTTTTGCGATAAGGAGTTTGAACATATCAGTTCATCCGGAATAAGAACCTTAGAAAAGTACAATAAACATCAATCTTATTTATTGGATTAGTGGGATGCTGATTTTAGAAAGACATTTTAACAAACTTTTCTGGTTACTTAGCTTCTTTGTTTTTATTATCGTTACAATTCGCGCGTTTGCCATTCCATTTAGTCACGACGAGGTTGCAACTTTTTTCTATTACATTCAAAGCGATAATTATTTGCCTTATAGTGCTCATGTTTATACAAACAACCACGTTCTAAACAGTGCTCTAACCAATGTGTTTTTTCATTTATTTGGTTCGCATCGTTTTGTTTTAAGAATACCAAATCTTATTGCATTTTTAGTAATGTGTTACGGTGTTTTTAGGTTTTTTACTCACTTAAAAAATGGTTCGTCTAGATTAATTTTAATTACATTTTTTTTACTGACCTTTAATTTTCTTGATTTTTTCGAGATCTGCCGTGGTTATGGATTATCCTTTGGTTGTATGACCTTGGGTTTGTCTTATTTACTCGATTATTTTATAAGCAAAAGGTTTCATCATATCCTGTTATTTTCGGTATGCTGGCAGTTAGCCTTGGCCTCTAATTTAATCTTGGTAGTGGTATTAACTATTTTGCTTTTTTATGTTTTAATTTTTCAGATCCAAAACAAATTATTCTTTAATTTTAAGAATCTTATTCTTCAGATCATTAATTTAATTCTCCTTGTTTTCTGGATAAAATTCTCGTTTTTCTATAAAGAGCAAGGGATGCTGGATTACGGCGTTGGAAGCAATTATTGGAAGGTGACATTTCAAACACTTATTCAGTTTTTATTTGGAACAGATCAGTTTTGGGTGCAACTGATCTGTATTAGTTTTTTTATTTTTATCGTAAGCTTTACGCTCTTTCATTATTTACGTAAACCTTTTTCGTTATTTAATATTTTTAATGCTACGTTATTTTTTCCTGTTATTTTAATTACATGTATTGTTACTTTTTATTTACAAAAACAGCTTTTAAATGTCAATTTTCCTGAAGACAGAACAGGCTTGTTCTTTTACTTATTTTTTGGTTTAAGCATTGCCTTTCTGTTTGATAGAATGCAAAAAATGCCTGCAACTTTGCTCTCACTAGGACTAATGGCAGTTTCGATCACACATTTTTTAGCCAATATAAACTTCAGTAATTTTACGTCTTTATATTATCACGCTATGCCAAAAGCACTTTTTGATAAGCTTACCGATGAGTATAAAAAAACAAACCAGATATTTACTATTGGCGGTCATCGCGTACGCGAATTAAATTATGCTTTTCTAAATTATCGTGGAGGCTCTATATTAAACCATATGGATGATTCGGAAGAAATGACAATGAATTGCGATTATTATTATGCCATGAAACGAGAGAAACCTTATTATGATTTTTTTTATGATGAAATTGGGTTTGACGACAAATGGGATAGGGTTTTATTGAAGCGAAAAGAAAAAATAACTAAACAAACGTTAATAATACATCCTTCTTTACCAAAGAAATACTCTAGTAATAACGAATATTTTGAGTTTTTAGCTTTTGGCGATACGCTTATTAGATCTATCAATTGTCTTGAAGCAGAGGTAGCCATAAATTTTAAAAAGGTACCTAAACCATTTAATGCCTTTTTAGTTTTTAGCATTGACAATGAAAAAAATGAAAATGTTTATTTTAAACGTGTACCTTTAAATTGGTTAAAAGATGATTTAAGCGGAGAAACAAAATATTTTAAAATTACAACCGGGGCTATACCTGCAAAAGGGTTTACGGGCAAAGTTTTTATTTGGAACATAGATAAGCAAGAAGTAGATATTAATTTAACCGGTTTAAAAATTAACGAATTAAATGGCAAGGGAGTGAATTTTAAAATACCTCAAAATTTTTATCTCTTAATAGAAACAATTACTAAACAACCACTTTTATAATATGCTAAACAGACAAGAAACTCCGGCCTTTAAAACAATAGATAAGATCGATATTATAAAAGCTAATAAACAAAAGCTTAATAACGGAATTGACTTTTATTCTATTAATGCCGGTAGTCAGGAAATAACTAAGATCGAATTTGTGTTTAAGGCAGGGATGTATTTTCAGTCAGCCCCTTTAATTGCCTCTAATGCCAATACCTTAATTGAAACCGGCACCAGGTCATTTACTGCCAATCAAATTAGTGATGGCATCGATTTTTTTGGTTCATTTTTAGAGTTAGAAGTTGGACAAGATTATGCAAATGTGACTATCTATTCTTTAAATAAATATTTAGATCAGAGTTTAAAATTTATTGAGGAAATTTTAAAATACCCCACGTTTCCTGAAGATGAATTTAAAATTCATGTTGCTAATAAAAAACAAAAGCATCAGATCAATTCTCAAAAGGTTGATATTTTAGCTCGCAGAAGATTTTCCGAATTAATTTTTGGTGAAAAGCATCCTTACGGAGTTCAGGTGAGTGATAGCGATTTTGAAAGAGTAAGCGTTGCCGAAATAAAATCATTTTTTAACGACCATTATAACTCCGGAAACTGCACCATTATTGCTTCGGGATATTTACCAAATACACTTACCGACACTTTGAATAAGTTTTTCGGTAATTCTTCTTGGGGAAATGATAAAGCAAAAGTAGGTTTAGTTACCACTCCAATTCAAACCACCACACAAAAAAAACACTTTATTGAAAGACCTGATGCGATTCAATCTGCAATAAAGGTTGGACGATTATTATTTAATAAAACCAACCCTGATTATTTTAAGTTTCAGGTGTTAAATACCATTTTAGGAGGTTATTTTGGTTCGCGCTTAATGGCTAATATTCGCGAGGATAAAGGTTATACTTATGGAATTGGAAGCGGCTTGGCCTCATTTGTAAATGGCGGCTATTTTGCAGTTTCTACTGAGGTAGGAGCAGATGTTACTAAACAAACATTGGAAGAAATTTATAAAGAAATTGCCATTTTGCGTAAAGATCTTGTTTCATCTAATGAATTAGAAACTGTAAGAAATTATATTTTAGGTCATTTTTTAAGAAGTGTTGACGGCCCATTTTCATTAGCCGATAAGTTTAAGGGTATCTGGGAATTTGGCTTGGATTATTCTTATTTTGATAATTATTTTGCTGCGGTAAAAACAGTTACGCCAAAAGAATTAAGAGATCTTGCCAATAAATATTTAAAAGAAGAAGATCTGATTGAGTGTGTTGTAGGTAAAATGAAATAAAAAAATCCCAACTAGTGCCGAGATTTTTTTTACTTTATCAATTTATAAAATTCTTGTAATGAACTTTTTACTAATCTAGCAACCAGTAATCTAAAATCTGATAAATTGCCATTAACATGTGCTTTTTCTAAAGCCTTGTAATAGCTTAACCTGCTTTGTAAACTTCCTTTTATATTAGCAATATAATAGCCATTTTGTAATAAAATAAAATTCATCAATAAACGCGAAGTTCTTCCGTTGCCATCAATAAAGGGATGTATTCCTACCAATATTTGGTGCATATCAGCCGCAAGAATAACCGGATGTAGTTCGTCTTTATGTAATTGATAATAATTAATTAACTCCTGCATTTTAAATGGAACATCAAAAAATGCAGGCGGTATATACTTACTTCCCGATATTCTAACTTCAACATCTCTATATTTACCTACATTATTTTTTTCAATGCTTTTTAAAACCAAAAAATGAATATCCTTTATAGTTCTTTCAGTTAAAAATTCATTTCCTTTTGCAATATCGTCTATATAGGAAATGGCCTCGCTATGGTTAATAGCCTCTAAATGCTCCTTAACACTTTTGCCGCCAATAGTTAAGCCTTCGTTTATTACTAAGGCTGTTTCCTGAAGCGTTAAAGTATTGCCTTCAATTTTATTACTTTCAAAAGTGTATTCAGTAAAAAAATAATCGTTCAATCTATTTAATTGCAATTCGTTTAAAGGCTTAATGCCTTCAATTTGTTTTTTTAGAATATCTATTTCATTTAAAATTTTCAAGATGTTTTTAGGTATTATTTGTTTTTGCTTTTTATTCAATAATTTTTGATAGCCACTCATTTCTTCAGCCACTAATTTTAATACATCTTCAGCAAATGCATAATCTTTAAGATTAGAAATTATCTCATCGGCTATCCAGTCTTTCATCAGTTCGTTTGGCTTGGTTTTAAAAAGCTCCTCAAGACTAATTATATGCTCTTTAGTTGGTTTTCTTTTCCCTGCTTCGTAACGACTAACCAACGAAGAATCAATTTTTAAAAAACTTGAAACCTGATTGATCTTAAGCTTTTGTTGAATTCGTAATTGCTTTAACTTTTCTCCTAACATATTTACTTTTTTAGTCATGACAAATTTAGTCATACTTTTTTTGTTTTCAAAATTTTTCTTTAATTTTTTTTACGTATTTTTGACTTTTGATACAACAAAAAACTATGAGACTTATAGAATTTAGAGAAGCACTTAGAGAAGCCATGTCGGAAGAAATGAGACGTGACGAAAAAATATTCTTAATGGGCGAAGAGGTTGCTGAATACAACGGTGCCTATAAAGTTAGTAAAGGTATGTTAGCTGAATTTGGTGAAAAACGTGTTATTGACACCCCAATTGCTGAATTAGGTTTCGCTGGTATAGCTGTTGGTGCAGCATCTAATGGCTTGCGCCCAATTGTTGAATTTATGACCTTTAATTTTAGTTTGGTGGCTATCGATCAAATTATAAATAGCGCTGCCAAAATGTATAGCATGAGCGGCGGCCAATACAATGTACCTATTGTTTTTCGTGGACCAACAGCCAGTGCAGGTATGCTTAGTTCTCAACATTCACAAGCCTTTGAAAATTGGTTTGCTAATTGCCCGGGTTTAAAAGTAGTTGTACCAAGTAATCCTTACGATGCAAAAGGTCTTTTAAAAAGCGCTATTCGCGATAACGATCCTGTAATTTTTATGGAGAGCGAGCAAATGTACGGTGATAAAGGTGAAGTGCCTGAAGAGGAATATATCATTCCAATTGGAGTGGCTGATATTAAAAGACAAGGAACAGATGTTACCATCGTGTCTTTCGGAAAAATAATTAAAGTGGCTTTGGCTGCTGCAAAAGAATTAGAAGCAGACGGAATTAGTGTTGAGATCGTTGATCTTAGAACAGTTAGGCCAATTGATTACGCTACCGTAATTGAATCGGTTAAAAAAACAAATCGTTTAGTGGTTGTTGAAGAAGCTTGGCCATTGGCAAGTATCTCTTCAGAAATTGCGTTTAAAGTTCAAAAAGATGCATTTGATTATTTAGATGCACCTGTTTTACGTGTTACCACTGCTGATACTCCTTTGCCTTATGCCCCAACTTTAATTGAAGCAAGTTTACCAAACGTTGCTAAGGTGATCAAGGCGGTAAAAGAAGTTATGTACGTTAATAAATAATTTTTATGCAATACCGTTTGCCAGTCGTTAAACCATCCGATCCAAAGTGGATAGAAGCGGTAATGGCAAACTTCTCATTTTTTTTACAAGATCATGCAGGCTGCGAGCGTAAAGCTTCAGCTTCTGCAATGAGTCTAGTTGCTAAATATCCTAATAGAGTTGAAATAATTCCTGAGTTAATCGACACCGCTCTGGAAGAAATGGAACATTTTAGAGATGTTTATAAAGTTATGCAAACGCAAGGTCTACAACTTATTCACGAGATCACAGAAGATACCTATGTGAAGGAATTATTAAAGCTTTGCAGAAATGGTCGTGATGAACATTTTATGGATAGATTGCTTTTAGTTTCTGTAATTGAGAATAGGGCAGCAGAGCGTTTTAAATTGATCTACGAGCATTTACCCGAAGGTGATCTTAAAGTGTTCTATCATCAATTGTGGGCTTGCGAAGCTAAGCACGGCGATATTTTTGTGAAAATGGCCTTAAATTATTTTGATGAAGAATCGGTTTATAAAAGACTACACGAATTAAATAATGCCGAAGGCGAAATATTAGACGCTATGCCAATAACAGGCAAGCTCCATTGATAAAAAATGCGAATAGCCTTAATTACAGATGGAATTTGGCCTTACGTTTTAGGCGGCATGCAAAAGCATTCTTATTACCTCTGTAAATATTTAGCACAACAAAACGTTTACGTAGATCTTTATCACTTTAACCAAAGTAACTACGATATTTCTAAACTCGAATTCTTTACTGAAGAGGAAAGAATTTATATAAACTCAATTATTATTGATTTTCCAAAGAGTTTGCCTTTTCCTGGACATTACATCTACAATAGTTACAAGCATTCTAAATTAATTTTTGAAGCTATTAAAGATAAACTACCCATTTACGATTTTATTTATACAAAAGGTTTTACAGGCTGGGTTTTAATAAACCAAAAAAGCAATGGAAAAATTAAATGCGCTAAAATTGGTGTTAAGTTTCATGGGTATGAAATGTTTCAAAAAGCACCCGACTTCAAAATTAAATTACAACACATTTTTTTATTAAGAAATCCGGTTAAAACAATTTCTCAAAAAGCAGATATTGTTTTTTCTTATGGTGGAAAAATTACAGATATCATCAGATCTATAGGTGGTACTCCTGAAAAGATCATAGAATTGCCATCAGGAGTTGAATCTAATAGTTT
>JBEIEI010000116.1:0-9112 GCA_040382975.1 Flavobacteriales bacterium | reverse complement strand
TCTATTTTATTAAATTATATAATTGCGTAAATATCGCTTTCTTTCATGATAAGGTAATCGTTACCATCTATGCTTAACTCTGTTCCTGCATATTTTCCATAAAGCACAGTATCACCAACTTTAACAGTCATAGGTTCGTCCGGCTTACCATTACCTACTGCGATGATCTTTCCACGCATTGGTTTTTCTTTTGCCGTATCAGGAATAATGATTCCACCACTTGTTTTTGTTTCTGCCGGAGCAGGTTCTACAAGAACTCTGTCTGCTAAAGGCTTTACTTTAGGATTTACATTTGATTTTGCCATATAATTTGGTTTTTTAAAGTATTTTTTCGCAAAGTTAATCTCATAAACCGTACCAAGTTGGTTTTTTAAAAGAAATTGGTCAAAATGTGCAAAAGAATAATTTTTTGGCACATTTCTGGTGACAAGGTGGCATTTTATAAAACAGTAAAACAGAATTACTTTGCGCGTTGTCCGTTTTGATAAGTAACCACAAATCCGCTATAGCCTTTGGTGGTTAATTCATCTTTCTTTTTTGAAGCTTCTTCTTTGGTATTAAATTCGCCAATTAGTACTTTATAAGCTACACCAACTTTCTCGATGGTCACTTTTCCAAGATCAGCATATTTTGCCTTACCGGGATCGGTAGCAAAAGTGCCGATTTGAACTAAATACGTAAATCCATTTTGGGCTGTATTTGTAGTTGTTGGTGTTGTATTTACTACCGGGTCAACTGTTTGCGTAGGAGTAGTAAGCAATGTTTTTGTTGGAACCGGAGGGGTATTAATAACTGTTGGGCTTGTTTGCACAGGCAAATTAGGCTTTACCGGCGGATTCATAGGTTCGGAAGCATTGATCACTTCATCGGGCTGTTCAGGAAAATAACTTAAAGTTTTTGTTACTCCCGAAGGATCTACCTTTACATCAATTTGCGGTCCGTTTACTTCTTTTTTCACGCCACTTTCTATGTAAAAGAACTTTTGATTTAACACCACAGATCCAAGCGTTGCAGGGGTTTTTAATTTAAAGGAAACTACAAATTCCTGCTCAGTAGGTAAAGTAACCCAAACAATTTTTACGCGATTTTTTTCAAATGTAAAATAACCGGTTTTGCTATTTCCTTCAGCGGCAATAAACCCTTCGGGTACTTCTAATTCATACTTCGAAAAATTACTGATCGAACCTTTATTTAATTTTACTTCAATCCTTAAATTTACATCAGGAGCTACTGAAGTTGGCATGTTGGTTACCATGATAACCTGACCGATTTGATTTAAACTAAAGGCAAATATTAAAAGGGATAAATAAAAATACTTCATAAATAATGGTTTTAAACAAAGGTATAAAAAGGATGTAAAATATACCGTTTATCTTAATAAATTTGGAAACCAGAATGAGATCACTTTTTTACATTATTTTTTTCTTGACCCTTCAATTTAAACTTGTCTCGCAGGTTATAAACATTGAAAGTAAACGCTTTTTGAAAGATACTAACGGCTTTATAGGTAGAGCAGATCTGAATTTTAATATCAATCAAAACATTAACCGAGTTTTATTTTTAGGTATTAATATTCACAGTCAATACGTTCACAATCAGCATAGGATATTAGCAATTGGCGATCTGGCTTTTATAAATGCGGGCACCAAAGACTTTGTAAACTCAGGCTACCAGCATTTTAGGTATAATTACAAAATATCCAGGCTGTTAACCTGGGAAGCATTTGTGCAAGCGCAATACAATCGCATTTTATTATTAGACAGACGATATTTGACCGGCATAGGCCCAAGATTAAAATTAATAAAAAAACCAAATTTTAGAGTTTATACAGCAGCTCTGTATATGTATGAATATCAGAGTCAGAATAACGATTCTATTGAAAGTTTTAATAACAGAATAAGCAGTTATTTAACTTTAAGCATAAGCTTTAAAAAAGTAGAATTTGCCTCTACTACTTTTTACCAACCTAATCTTGTAAATTTTAATGATCTCAGAATAGCTAACGATTCTTCATTTGAGATCCTTATCACCAATCATTTTAATTTTAAAGTAGGCTTAAATTTACTATACGACACCAAGCAACCAATAGGAGTTCCGGATCTAACATATATTTTAAAAAACGGATTAACTTACAAATTTTAGATCAAAAAAAAAGCTGCTTTTTCAAGCAGCTTTTAAAATATTAAAAAGTTAATTATTTCCAGAAATCAACTTTATAAGAAATACCTTTAATAGAAATTGTTCCGCTATTATCGCAAGGAGCTCCTTCTGAACCATAATCCATAAATCTTGGCTCTTTTGATGAGGTAACAAACGTACCGGTACCATTTACAATTGGGTGGTACTCAGAATTTATAACAGATACAGTTGGAGTAGTTGAAATTCCTAAAACTTTATCAGGTGAACAAGTATAATTTCTAACTAAAGGATTTTCAGGAGTGATTGAAAAAGTGTATGGAATATCTCCAACAGTATAACCCTTATAATTACCATCGTAGTTAACAACAGCTAAAGACCAATTAACAGCTGTAAGAGCAGTTGGTGCTAACTGTGCGGTATTTGCTAAAGTTTTATACATTGTTCCTAACCAAACCATTTTCTTTGAAGGATTGGCAACATTTGTAAACTTAAAGTAACCATCTATACTCCATCTTAATTTAGTAGTTGCAGGAGTTTGGTTAGCAGCTGTAGCTAAATTCTTGATTCTAGATGCTCCAACAGTTGTAGAAACCGAATCATCAATTAACCAGCCGTCAACTGTATAATTATTTAAAGTGATATTTCCATTAAATCCATAATCACGGTAGTAGTTAGAGTTAATATCTGTAAACGAATAAGTCATAACGATATTACCACTACGTACTTTTCCATCTAAACACCTAGTGTTATTAAATGTAATGGATGCTGATTGTGGTGTAGATGTGTTATTAATTACAGTTATTGTTCCTGCAGATCCGGGAGCAGGTGAAACAAATTTCGGATACTGATTCTCTCCTAAAAAACCACAGATCATATCAATATCTGTAATTGCAGTATTCACAAAAGAAGCCTCAATGGCAGTTTGAAATTCTGTGTCGGCAACAGGAGCCTCAGTTACTTTTTTGTTGCAGCTTGTAAGAAAAACCGAAGAAGCTACTAAAATTGAAAAACCTAATGTAATTTTTTTCATTTTGATAAATAGTTTTGAAATAATTTGTTGCAATTTAGCACAAATATTCGAATCAACAAAATATGTTAAAAATATGCTAGTTTTTCCTAATTGTAAAATAAACCTAGGGTTAAATATCACAAAAAAAAGAGAGGATGGTTTTCATGATATCGAGACCGTTTTTTATCCAATAAATTGGTGTGATGCCCTTGAAGTTATTGAGGTTAAGGATCAATCAGAGCCTTTTGTTTTCTCTGAAAGTGGTCTTTTGATTAATGGAAAAAAGGAAGATAATTTAATTTTTAAAGCCTGGAAACTGATCACAGAATTAAAAGCAATTCCTCCAATAAAAGTGCACTTACACAAAAACCTGCCAATGGGTGCCGGATTGGGCGGAGGGAGCTCTGACGCCGCATTTTTCATTAATTTAATCGACAAAAAGTTTAATTTAGGTCTGTCTTATTTCGAAAAAAGCGATCTAGCTTCAAAATTAGGCAGCGATTGCAGTTTTTTTATCAAAAACCAGCCTGTTTTAGCTATTGGTAAAGGAAATGAGTTTTCTCCGATCGCAATTGACCTGTCTAACTATTATATATTAGTTGTTTATCCAAACATTCACAGTAATACAAAAGCAGCCTACGACGGAATTATTCCATCTACCCCAAAAAACGATCTTCGTACAATAATTGAAAAACAACCTATTAGTGATTGGAAAAATTGCCTCAGGAACGATTTTGAAGAAACAGTGTTTATAAAGTACCCTCAAATTAAGACATTAAGAGATTCTTTTTATGAAGGCGGCGCATTATATGCTTGCATGAGTGGCAGCGGCAGCAGTGTTTTTGGGATATTTGATAAAGAACCAACTTTAAGTTTCGATCAAAACTATAAGTTTAATTTACAAACACCGGGCTCAAAAATTTTGTAAATCCTAAAAAACTTTTTTTCTTTGTTCTCAGATAAATGAAATTTAATTTTCAAATAAAACCTAAGTATAAATGGCTGCCAAGCCATTGATCAATTATTTGAGAGCTACGGTCTCTCTTACACCCGAAATTAAATTTATCAATCACCTTATTAAAAATTAAACGATATGTTACTTGTATTAAAATTTGGCGGCACAAGTGTTGGCTCCGCTCAAAGAATAAAAGACCTTGTGAAATTAACTATAAACGACACCCCTAAAATTGTTGTATTAAGCGCCATGAGCGGAACAACCAACTCTTTGGTTGAAATTTGTAACTCACTTTACAGTAAAAATGTAAGTCTGGCCACAGAGCAAATAGATACCTTAAAACAAAAATATTTTGCCGAAATAAAAGAGCTTTTCGCAAGTGAAAACTCCTTTGAAAAAGCGAAAAATTTAATTGAAAATCATTTCGCATATATATCTGCTTTTACCTTAGATATGTTCACTTCTAACGAAGAAAAAGCGATCCTGGCTCAAGGCGAATTATTAAGTACTGCCCTATTCCACTATTACCTTGAAGAAATAAACATTGATTCGGTTTTATTGCCCGCTCTTAATTTTATGCGAATCGATGAAGACGATGAGCCCAATTTACCCTACATAGAAAAATACATTACCGAAGAATTAAATAAACACAAAACCTCCAAATTATTTATAACACAAGGTTACATATGTCGTAATGCTTTTGGCGAGATTGATAATTTAAAACGTGGTGGCAGCGATTATACCGCCTCTATTATTGGTGCTGCTATCAGAAGTCCTGAAGTTCAGATCTGGACTGACATTGACGGCATGCATAATAACGACCCGCGCATTGTAAACAAAACTCATCCAATTGATGAATTAAGTTTTGACGAAGCTGCGGAGTTAGCCTATTTTGGCGCAAAGATCTTGCATCCAACCTGTATTTTACCAGCACAAAAACGTGGTATTCCTGTGCGCTTAAAAAACACCTTACAACCCGAAGCAAAAGGCACTTTAATTGCCGATATAAATACTAAAGAAGGTATAAAGGCGGTTGCTGCAAAAGATGGCATTACTGCCATTAATATTAAAAGCGATCGAATGCTTTTAGCGCATGGTTTTTTGCGTGCTGTATTCGAGATCTTTGAACGTTACAAAACACCAATAGATATGATCACTACCTCAGAGGTAGCCGTTTCTTTAACGATCGATAATTCAAAAAATTTAAAAGAACTTTTAAAGGACCTTAAAGAAATTTCGCAAGTTGAGATCGATGAAAATCAAACAATCATTTGCATAGTTGGTCAATTACCAAAGGACAAGCCCGGGTACGCCAATAAGGTTCTTGAAGCACTAAAAGACATTCCGCTTAGAATGGTTTCTTATGGCGGAAGTGCCAATAACATCTCTGTTCTTATAAATGGAAATTTAAAGAAAGATGCTTTACAAGCTTTAAATAAAGGATTGTTTAATTATAATTAATAAATCATGTTTACACAAAAACAGATCGATCACTTTACAAGTCTTGAAACACCTTTTTATTTCTATGACTTGGAGTTACTGCAAAACACTTTACAACAAATTAAAAAAGCTGCGCCTGCAAACTATCATATTCATTATGCTTTAAAAGCAAATGCCCATCCTACACTTTTAGAAATTATTAGAAATGCAGGTTTAGGTGCAGATTGTGTTAGCGGCAATGAAGTGAAAAGAGCATTAGAATGCAATTTTAAAAATACCGATATAGCATTTGCCGGTGTTGGTAAAAGCGATAAAGAAATAAATTTTGCTTTAGAAAACTCTATCTTTTGTTTTAATGTAGAAAGTATTCATGAGTTAAAAGTGATAGATCAGTTAGCAAAAAACAAATCAACAAAAGCTAACATCGCCTTACGCATCAATCCTAATGTTGACGCCCACACCCATAAATACATCACTACCGGCTTGGAAGAAAATAAATTCGGTATCAATCCTTATGAATTTGATTCGGTACTGGAAGTTTTAAAAACCCTAGAAAATTTAAATTTCACAGGACTACATTTTCATATCGGATCACAGATACAAGACCTAAACCCATTTAAAAATTTATGTTCTCGTGCAAACGAAATAAATAAATGGTTCATCCAAAAAGGATATTTATTACCACACATTAATTTAGGGGGGGGGTTAGGCATCGACTATCAACAACCCGAAAAGCGCGCCATTGCTAACTTTGAAGAGTATTTTGGCATATTTAAGCAATTTTTGGAGTTACATCCTTCGCAACAAATTCATTTCGAATTAGGCCGTTCGGTTATTGCTCCATGTGGTAGTTTGATCTCGCGTGTTTTATATATTAAGAATGGCATTAACACCAATTTTGCAATTTTGGATGCGGGTATGACAGAGTTAATAAGACCGGCACTGTATCAGGCTTATCATAAGATCGAAAACATTTCACAAATAAACGCCACTAATACAACTAAATACGATGTGGTTGGTCCCATCTGTGAAAGCAGCGACTGTTTTGGAAAAGCGGTTGAAATGCCTTTAACCGAACGTGGCAATTTAATTGCTATCAGAAGTGCTGGCGCCTATGGGGAAGTAATGAGTAATCATTATAACCTGCGAGATCAGGTGCCATCTGTGTTTATGTAATTTTTTTTACAAAGGCAAAAAAGTATTAGTTTTTATCTTATAACAACAATTTTTTCTTTAACCATTCCATTGTTGCTTGTTATAAAATAAATTCCAGCATTTAAATTTGATACATTTGCTGAATAATTATTAAAATTATTTAGATTAATAGTTTGTAGTATTTGACCTAGTTCATTTATTACTTTTAAATTTAATTCACTTTCTGCCTTAATAGTAAAATCTCCATTACTTGGATTTGGAAAAATATTCAACTCAATATAATTGTTTTGAAACTCTTTAATACCTACACATGAAACTGGAGCAGGACTTGTACAATCATTAAATTTTGCGATAAAAGCATTTTTTACACCTACGCCACCTCCTAAATTCGATTGATGACCTCCAGAACTTGCTATACTTGTACCATTTGAACTGGATGTTCCTCCAGCAATATAAATACCACCATTACTTGAACTTGAAAAGGCAATACTTGGAAGACCCCAATTGTCAAGATCACTGCCTCCATAAAAACTACCCCATTGCCTTACACCTGTTTGATCAAATTTAGCAAAACATAAATCTGAATTGCCACCGCCGTATAAAGCTTGATGACTATTTGGAGTACAAATTAAACTATAATTTATTGGTGAAGCTGTTGTTCCAACAAAGTAAATATTATTTAAATTATCAGAAATACAATCCCTTAAACTTGTTCCATTTCCATAGTAAGTACCCCATTGCCTTTGTCCATTTGAATTAAATTTAGATAAAAAACCAGCATTTTGTAAGACAAATGGCTGATGACAAAAAGGAGTTGCTATAACAAGTGTATCGATGGTTTCTCCACCCATATATACATCACCATTTTTATCAACTGCGCAACAGTAACCGCCTGTTCCATTTTGTCCTCCATAATAAGTAGCCCATTGTCTAACCCCGTTAGAATTAAACTTAGCGAGAAATCCATTACGCCCAATAAAATTTATGTTATCTCCATGATTTGGTTGATGACTGTTTGCTGTTGCAATTGAAACTCCATCTTGAGATTCTGTAGAACCAACAAGATATAGATTCCCCATTATATCAGTTGCACATTGACCAATCAATTCTCTATTATTACCTCCATAATAGGTGCCCCAAAGCCTTGTTCCATTAGAATTAAACTTTGCAATAAACAAATCCGTCATCCCTCCGCCAAAAGCAGATTGATGACAGCCAGGAGAGCTGAGCGCTAATCCTGATTGTCCAGATAGCACCCAGCCAATTAAAAAAACACTTCCTTGTTGGTCTATAGCTATTCTTCCAGAATTATCTGCTCCAACTCCACCATAATAAGTACCCCAAAGTCTCACCCCAGAACTATTAAATTTCACGAGGTATGCATCTGTACCTCCTGCAAACGTTACTTGGTAGCTACCGGAACTTGAAATAGCATTTGTAGATGCTGTTGTGCCATATAAATAGATATTTCCTTGAGAATCGCTTGTACATGCGCCTCCGTACTCTTGGTCAGAACCACCATAGTAGGTACCCCATAAACGAATACCGTTTGCATCAAATTTTGCTAAAAAATTTTCAGTAGACCCATTAAGAATGTTTTGGTAACTGCCAACCGTGGCAATTACATTTAAATTTGCTGAATTTGTTTGCCCAGTCAAAAAAACATTTCCTGTAGAGTCAACAGAACAAGAATTTCCAGTAGTACCAAAATCACCACCATAATATGTTCCCCATGCTCTTAATGCTACTGCCGGATCAATGATAAATGGTTGTTTAAAATCAACACCTTCAATATTAAAACTAACGCTATTGTTTTTAATTTGCCATTGTGCTTTTATACTATTATTACTTTGATTAACTATTGGTGCTGGCTCTATAATTTCACCTAATGGTGTTTTTATTACAAGATCTCCATTATTATCAATTCTAATATTTTCAGCACCATTAATATTAAATTTAATTTGTTCAAAATTTGCACCGGCTGCAATAATATAATCATACTCTAATTGCCCATTTTTTTCATAATAACGAATATCAATTCCATTATAAATATTTTTTAGTGTAACATCTGTATACGATTTTACGTTCAGCGCCCCTTCCTCAGGACAGCCCGCAAGATAATAATTATCGTACCCTGGCAAAGTTTTACCTTTTACTATTTGTGGATTTACATTTGTATTCAACCAAGCAATATCTACTCTATATAAAGAAATTTTATCTGGCGCTACTTTTACAGGAGCCTTAGTATTATTTGAAGAAGGCAAGGCATTTATTAAATTTTTATTTTCAGTTTCCTTCCAAGAATCAACTCTGCTTAACTGATAACTTATACCATTGTTTTTAATATGGTAAACTAAATTGCCGGAATTTCCGCTAAAAAGAATGTCAGTCCTTGGTTTATAGTTCTGATCTCT
>JBEIEI010000115.1:0-9162 GCA_040382975.1 Flavobacteriales bacterium | reverse complement strand
TCTGTAATTGAATATAATTGCCGAATGGGTGATCCTGAAACAGAAGTGGTTATTCCTAGAATAAAAACAGATTTTATTGATCTTTTGCAAGGCGTTGCCACCCAAACATTGCACGAGAAAAAATATGAAACAATTTCCGAAACAGCTACCACTGTGGTGTTAGTGAGTGGGGGTTATCCCGAAGAATTTGAAAAGGGAAAACTAATTGCCGGCTTAAATTCTAATTTTGATTCGCAGGTTTTTCATTCTGGCACTAAACTAAATGGTGATAACGTGGTAACCAATGGCGGAAGGGTTTTTGCAATTACTTCATTCGGTAAAACCATCGAAGAGGCCGTGAATAAAAGCTTTGCCACTGCCGGAAAGATAAATTATGAAGGAAAGTATTTTAGAAGTGACATCGGTAAAGATCTAAAAATATATCAATGATAATATCACTCATAAAAAAAGAGTTGCTTTTAGAGTTTCGCCAAAAATCAACAATTGGCGGGGTTATCGTTTATGTAATAGGAACTATTTTTGTGAGTGCTTTATGCTTTAAAGGTAAGCTGGATAAGCCTACCTGGAACGCCTTGTTTTGGGTAATAACCTTATTTACCTCAGTTACCATAAGTGGTAAAAGTTTTTTAAAAGAAACCGGCGGACAGGCATTGTTTAATTTTTTACACTATTCGCCAACCCAATTTATAGTAGCTAAGATCCTTTACAACATGGTTTTTATGTTGGTATTAAGTTTTATTACTTTTTTCTTTTATGCCTTTTTTATTAAAAACGAAGTCGAAAATTTAGGCTTGTTTTTTATAGTTTTAATACTTGCTTCAACAGGTTTGGCGGCTATTTTGAGTTTAATGAGTGCCATTGCCAGCAAGGCAAGCGGTAATTTTGCCATAATGAGCATATTAAGTTTTCCGGTGTTAATGCCGCTTATTTTAGTGGTTATTCGCATCAGTAAACAAGCGGTAGACGGCATAGAATGGGCCGCGGTTGGTTTTAGTTTTATTGGCATTTTAGTGGCCTTAAATGTTTTAACTATTACCCTTTCTTTTCTATTATTTCCGTATCTTTGGCGCGATTAAATTACTATTAGATTTTAGTCTTTAGTTGATAGTCGTTAGTCTCCCCAGACTAATTTCTAACGACTAATTTCTAACGACTTAAAAAATGAAACACTGGTACAAAATACTTTCGGTAATTTTAATTTTTTACACCTTGGTTTGGGGTTTATTAAACCCTGTGCCTCGTTTAGATATTTTAAACGAAACCATCCGCAATGTTTATTATCATGTGCCTATTTGGTTTGCCATGTTATTTATGATGGCAGTTTCAGTAATACAAAGCATTCAAACACTCACAAAAAATAAATTAGATAACGATACAAAAGCATACAATGCTGCTATAGTCGGTTTTTTCTTTAGTATACCGGGTTTAACAACCGGTTCTATTTGGGCAAAGTATACTTGGGGAACATGGTGGACCTTTCAAGACCCAAAACTAAATGGCGTTGCTATTAGCATTTTAATTTATCTGGCTTATTTTATTTTACGTTTTTCAGTTGATGATGAACTTAAACGCGCAAGAATTTCTGCCGTGTATAATGTATTTGCCTTTGTTATGATGAATGTATTTATTATGATCTTACCACGATTAACAGATTCATTGCATCCCGGAAACGGTGGCAATCCCGCTTTTTCAAAATACGATATGGATAGCAATATGCGTTTGGTTTTTTATCCGGCAGTTATTGGCTGGGTATTGTTTAGTTATTGGTTATTTGAAATTAAAAACAGAATTAGCTTTATAAAAAATAAATTAGATGATTAAGAAAATTTTAAGTTTAGTGTTTTTATTATCTGCGATGTTCAGCTCTGCACAAGAAGAAGTTTCAGGGCCACAAATGGCAGATTCGTTTAGAAGTGACGGTAAAATTTATGTTGTAATAACAGTTATTGCAATGATATTTGCTGCCTTGGTTATATTTTTAATTGCTCTTGAACGGAAAGTTAATAAGCTTGAAAAACAGATCAACAAAAAATAAAAAAGATGAAAAAGTTACATGTTATTGGTATTGTTATTATTGCTATCGCTATTGGCGTAATATTTATTTCTCTTAAGAACACAAGTACTTACGCCGATTTTTCTGAAGCTATCGCTAATCCAGAAAAGGAATATCATGTTGTTGGAAAATTAGATAAAACACAACCGCAATTGTATGATCCAAAAATTAATTCCGACCAATTTATGTTTAGTTTAATTGACAATAAAGGTATTAGTAAACAAGTGGTGCTTCATAAAAGTAGACCACAAGATTTTGAAAAAAGTGAACAAATTGTTTTGATAGGAAAAATGGAAGGGAACGATTTTCATGCAAATGATATTTTAATGAAATGCCCAAGTAAATATAATGATGGTAAACCACCAATGAAATAGTTGGTTAATATATGAACGACATTCAATACACTTTAGAAAGATTATGGGCAGGACAATTAGGCAATGGTTTTATTGTACTATCTTTTGTTAGCGCATTTCTTGCATTTATAGCTTTTTACCTATCTTCTAAAAATTCAGGTTACTTAAAATTAGCTCGTTTTGCATTTAATCTCCACGGCTTTGCTGTTGTTGGAATAGCAGGAACATTATTCTACATGTTATTCAATCACTTTTTTGAATACCAATATGTTTGGCAACATAGCAATACCGAAATGGATATGAAATATATTCTTTCGTGTTTTTGGGAAGGACAAGAAGGAAGTTTTTTATTGTGGACATTTTGGAATGTTGTTCTTGGAATGCTCTTAAAATTTCAACTTAAAAATGGCGATTGGGAAGTTCCGGTTATGACCATTTTTTCTTTAGTACAAGTGTTTTTAGCTAGTATGTTATTAGGAGTTTATTTATTCGATTACAAAGTTGGTACTAATCCTTTTTTATTATTAAAGGAACATGCAGAATATAGTCACCTGCCCTTTGTGATTGCAGCCAAATATGAGTCTACAGCCCGAGGCTTAAATCCACTGTTAATGAACTATTGGATGACCATTCATCCGCCAACATTATTTTTAGGTTTTTCTTCCACACTAATTCCATTTGCATTTGCAATAGGCGCCTTGTGGAATAAAAAATATAACGATTGGCAGCGTGTTGCCTTGCCATGGACCTACTTTGCCATTTTAATTTTAGGTGTTGGTATTTTAATGGGCGGCGCTTGGGCATACGAAGCATTAAGTTTTGGCGGTTTTTGGGCTTGGGATCCGGTTGAAAATTCATCCCTTGTACCTTGGCTGGTTATTGTAGCAGCAGGGCATACAATGATCATCAATAAAAATAAAGGTGGTTCATTATTTACAACGCATTTTTTATCTATCGGAAGTTTTTTACTGGTTTTGTATTCAACTTTTTTAACAAGAAGTGGTGTATTAGGAACTTCTTCTGTTCATGCCTTTACCGATTTGGGTATGACAGGGCAATTGGTAATTTATGTACTTACGTTTATTTTTATTACAGTTGCTTTATTAATTAACGATAAACTTTTTAAAATTTCATACATAGTTGCTTCTATACTATTATTGTTCTTTGGTATGCTTTACGGTTACAAAAAAATAATATTGATGGTTTGGTTGGGTTCCTCGGGTATTGTAACGTTTATCTCTTACTATCTTTATTTTCCAAAAGAAAAAGACGAAGAAGAATTTTATTCACGTGAGTTTTGGATGTTTTTAGGGGCATTGGTGTTTTTATTATCCGGCTTGATCATTACCTATTTCACTTCTATCCCTGTAATAAATAAATTGTTTAATACAGAGTTTGCCCCACCAAAAGTTCAGGTTTATAATACATGGATGATGCCGTTTGCTATTTTAGTTATGATCTTAATAGCAGTATCACAATTTTTAAAGTACAAAAAAACCGATCCTAAAAAATTCTTCAAACGCGTTTCATATACATTTATTTTAGCATTATTATTTGGAACGGTTTGCACTGTGCCGCTTTATTTTTTAACTAATTCAGAAACTAAAGGAATTGGGACTTGGGATCTTATCAGTTATTCGTTATTGTTTATTACTGGATTGTTTGCAGTTTTATCCAATCTAGATTATTTTTTAACCGTATTAAAAGGGAAGGTTTCTAAAAGCGGCGCAGCAATTGCTCATATTGGTTTTGCATTGGTATTAATTGGGGCATTAGTTTCAACGTCAAAGAAAGTAACGCTTGCAAAAAACATCTCTGATAAAAAATTATCCAGTCTTGGAAAAGATTTTGATGACCGCGAAAGTATTTTGTTAACTCAGGGCGATACTTTGCCAATGGGGCCATACCGTGTAGTTTATAAAGGCAAAAAACGGATCGGGATAAACGTATATTTTACAGTTGATTATTTAAAATTAAACAAAGACAATAAACCGGAATTAGATTTTACGTTAATGCCGCAAATTCAAGATAATCCTAGAATGGGACAGGCGGCAGAACCTGACACCAAACACTATTTAGATCGCGACATCTATACACATATTACGGCGGCGGATCTAAATATTGATACAGTAAAAAAGAAGGATGCTTTTGGAAGTGCGAAAAATTATATAGGTCATGTTGGTGACACTATTTTTTCAAGCAATGCATTAGTTATTATTGATTCGTTACGTAGTAATTTAAGTAAAGCGCAATACGAAAAAAACGATTCCCTTTTAGAGGTCACAGCAATTTTACGTTGTGTAAACACCCAGAATCAAAGTTTTATAGCCCGACCTAAATTTATCATTCAAAAGAATGTTATCATTCCAAAAGATGATACTGTTAATGAATTGGGCTTAAAGTTTGCTTTTTGGAAAATTAATCCGGATGAAGGAACCATAGAGATAACTATGAGCGAAAAGTTAGCTAATAATAAAGATTTTATAGTTATGAAAGCCTTTGTATTTCCTTACATTAACGTGCTTTGGTTAGGTTGCATTATTATGGCCATTGGTACAGGCATTGCAATTAGAGAAAGAATTCGTATATTCAAAGTACAATCTTAATGCTATGCAAAAATTGAACAAGCACAAAATCGTAATACTTGGTTGCGGCAATGTGGCTTGGCATTTGGCAAAGCATTTTTTTAGTTTAAAAAATCACGAGCTTTTTATTTATAATCATAAGGCAAACGCTTTGTTAAATGATTTTAGGTTAAAATTAAAGTGCTCAACAGCTTCCTCATTAAATAAAATAATTCCCAACGCCGACTTTTACTTTATTTGCGTTACAGATAAATATATTTCTGAAGTAGTTAAAAAGATCAAAATCGAAAATAAAAATGCAGTATTAATTCATACCTCTGGAAGTGCTAAAATTGAGGAGTTAGGGGAGAATAATAATTCAGCTGTATTTTATCCTTTACAATCTTTTTCAAAAAACACTAATGTAAATTGGAAGGAAATACCGATTATTATCGAAGCAAAAAAATTATCAGTAAAGAAAAAAATTTTAGATCTAGCTAAGCTATTTAGTTATAACGTTGTGAGTTTAAGTTATAAAGAACGATTAAAATTACATTTAGCAGCCGTACTTGTAAATAATTTCGTGAATGCTTTGTTTGTTGCCGCAGGCGATCTAATCGAAAAAAATTCTGCTAATTTGAACTTAAAAATTCTGCTTCCTTTAATTAAACAAACTGTTTTAAAAATAGAAGGTGTAGATCCTCGCGCAGCACAAACAGGCCCGGCAAAAAGGAATGACAACATAGTAATGAAAAAGCATTTAAAATTGCTTTCAGAGGAGAAAGATCTTAAAAATATATATAAACAATTAAGTAAGTTAATTGTAAAACAACAAACTAAAAGTCATGCTTAATTTTAAACAAAAACTTAATAAAATTACCACCCTGATGTTTGATATTGATGGAGTGATGACCGATGGAAAAGTGTTGGTTATGGAAAGTGGTGAAATGGTGCGTAACATGAATTCAAAAGATGGATACGCCCTCCATTTAGCAGTTTCAAAAAAAATGAGAATCGTAATAATAAGCGGAGGAAATAATATCGCTGTAAAAAATGCTTTGGCAAGATCGGGTGTTACAGATGTTTTTATTAATCAACACGATAAATTAGCGTGCTATTCAGAGTTTTTAAAATTAAATGATTTAAACGATGATGAGATCTTATTTATGGGCGATGATCTACCGGATCATGAAATAATGAGTAGGGTTGCCGTGCCGGTTTGCCCTGCAGATGCCGCAACAGATATTAAAGAAATTAGTATGTACGTGTCTGATAAAAAAGGGGGCGAAGGCTGTGTTAGAGATGTTATTGAACAAGTATTGCGTGTGCAAAATAAATGGGAAATTGTAAAGTGGTAATAAGTGAGTAATCTTTTAAATAATAAAGGAATAGCCTTTTTAAAGTTGATCAGGATTGAGAATCTTATCATGATCGCTTTAACTCAAATTTTGCTGCGCTATTTTGTTCTGCAAAAGATCTTAAATCAGTATGGTATTGCTTTAGAACTTAACGATACTTTGTTTTTTTTAGTAGTATTAAGTACTGTTTTAATTGCTGCTGCAGGATATATCATTAACGATTATTTTGATATGAAGACCGATCTTATTAATCATCCCGAAACAGTTGTTGTTGGAAAAATAATAAAACGCCGATTGGCAATTATTTTACACATAACTTTTACATTAGTTGGCGTAATTATAGGAATGTATGCGGCATTAAAAACAGGCTATTTACGTTTAGCTATTTTTCATATTGTTGCCGCCGGCTTGTTATGGTTTTATAGCACTAATTTTAAAAGACAACTATTAATTGGTAACATTGTAGTATCAATACTTACTGCGGCAGTTGCGTTTATGCCATTTGTGTATGAAATGGGGTTAATGCAAAAAATTCACCCAGGTTTTGCTCAAATGAATAAAGATGCCGTATTGTCTTGTTTTAAAATAACCTTCATATTTTCATTGTTTGCATTTATTACAAGTTTTGCCCGCGAAATGATAAAAGACATGGAAGATTACAAGGGAGATGCAGCCACCGGCGGCCACACAATGCCCATTGTTTGGGGAATGCATTCAAGTAAGCTTAATGTTTTCTTTTTAATCGTTATCTCTGTTATTTTGTTGCTATTTGTAATTTATAACACATTTAAATTTTATAGGATCATTGTAAACGTAAATACTATTTACATTTTTGTAGGCTTAATTCTTCCCTTAACAATTTTAGCTCTGTTTACCTTAAAAGCAAAAGAATCTAAACAGTTTAAAAACGCAAGCTTGTTGCTTAAATTGATTATGCTAACAGGTTTAGCTTATAGCTTTGTTTTTTATTTCTCTTAATAGAGTTTAAGATCTTTTAGTTTTTTTCATTTATTTTAGTTCGATCTTTTTGTCAAATTTATTTTAAGATATCTGTTTTTTTTTTATCTTCGACTAAACTAATTTATTATGAAAAAAAATATATTACTTTATCTTTTTGTGGCTTTATCTTTTTATAGCCGATCACAATGCGCACCTGTTTTCTACGATGGGTTTGAATCAGGCAGTTATACACCAACATGGACTTTAGGTGCCGGATTAACCTCAGCAACTGTTAGTACCGGGAACCCCTATGCTGGTATATACAAAATTGAAGGTGTCGGTGGAACAAGTTCTCATTTAACCGGCTTATCAGCGAACTTTGCTACATCAACACCAAACTATATGTCTTGGGCAATTTATCCAACAGGTACAGGGGCAACAAATTATGTTATAGCAGGCGATAATGCTGTAACGGCTAACAATTGTATGGTTTTTTGCTACTGGGTTGGAGGAAATTCAATTAGATTTGTTTCTTCTTCAGTTATAAATTACACAGCCTCGCCATCGTTGTGGTATTTTATTGAATTAAAAAACATTAATTATGTGACGCATGTATTTGATATTTACATTAATAACGTTCTTTTTCAATCTGCTTTTCCTTTCCGATCTGTTACAGTAAATAATTTATCAAGGGTACATCTTTATAATTTTAATTCAGGAACAGGAATCTGGGATGATGTGAAATTTGGAAATGGTTTTTCTGCAAGCGCATTAACAAGCTCTGTTTCTTGTTTTGGCGGATCAAATGGCTCATCTACAGTTTCTGTTAATGGAAGTAACGGGCCGTTTACTTATACATGGACAGCTCCTGCCGTTAGCACAACATCTATTGCTTCAAGTTTAACTGCGGGTAATTATACCTGCACTGTATCTGATGGTACTTGTGTCGCTTCGGCTTCATTAAATATTACTCAGCCTGCTGTTATTTCTGCCATATCAACCCAAAGTAATGCATTATGTTTTAACGCTTGTAATGCAACTGCTAGTGTTTCTGCCAGCGGAGGTATTGGTGGATATAGTTATTCATGGACTCCTTCAGGCGGCACAGCCAGTTCTGCTGTTAATTTATGTGCCGGAAGCTACACGTGTTCAATTACGGATGCTAACTCATGTGTTCAAACAAAAACAGTTTCTATTTCACAGCCAGCTCCAATTACGGCAATTGTAACCCAAACAAATATTAGTTGTTTAAATTCTAGCGCATCTGCTTTTCTTACAACAAGTGGTGGCGTTGGACCATATACCTATAGCTGGTCTCCAACGGGAGGATCTGCGGCTTTAGCCACATCCTTAACTGCCGGAAGTTACACATGTACAATTTTAGATGGAAATCTTTGTAATAACACAACCACGGTTTCTATCACAACAAACACTACAGCTCCAACAGTTACAGTTGCGGCTACCACTGCTATTTGCAGTGGACAAAGTGCTACATTAACTGCAAATGGTGCAAACACATATACTTGGAATACCAGTGCAAATGGAAGTACCCTTGCAATAACACCAACTGTTACTACAAACTATACTGTTACAGGAACAAACGCAGTTAATGGTTGTACAAATTCAGCTAACGTTACACAAAGTGTTTCTCTTTGCACAGGTATGCAAACAAATTTAAATACTGATAATAAAATCATTAGTGTTTTCCCGAATCCAAATACTGGAAAATTTACTGTGATTTTTGGACTTAGAGGTGAATATCAGGTCATCAATTCAATTGGTCAATTAGTTACCATTATCAATTCATCAGAATTAAATAACAACGAAGTAGAATTAAATTTATCTGCCGGAATATATTATTTAACCGGAAATGGAGTCAATACAAAAATTATTAT
>JBEIEI010000114.1:0-9176 GCA_040382975.1 Flavobacteriales bacterium | reverse complement strand
AGAGCAATATTAGGTTGGGAACCAAAAGTAAATAGAGCAGAAGGTTTAAAGATCACTTATGAGTATTTTAAATCTTTAAGTAAAGAAGAATTAAATAAAACAGAGAATCGTAATTTAGAGGTGCTTAATAAGTAATTTTTTTTGGTTAAAAAAGAGCTTGCTACTTCGAGCGGAGTTGAGAAGCCTTGTATGGTCTTAATCCCACTTGACATGATTCATTTATTTATTCGAATCCTGATTCCTCATCAAATAAAACTTTATCACGGCACCTGCAATTGAAAGGACGATCAATATGCTACCCAGTATTGGCTTTTCACCCGCAATTTGAAATACGCCGGCTAACAGCACAAAAAACGATCCTAAATATCCTATCCAAGGTTTACTCATAATTATTAATTAAAAAAAAACCTCCGTCCCGATAGCTATCGGGATAACGGAGGTTTTTTTTGTGAGGTTAATTTTTTATTTCTTTTTATCTAAGTCTACAACTATTGGAGTAGAGATACATAATGATGAATAAGTACCAATGATACGTCCGATTAATAAGGCGAAGATAAATCCACGGATACTATCTCCTCCAAATATAAAGATCACTAATAACACGAAGAATACAGTTAACGATGTTAAGATAGTACGACTTAATGTACTATTCAAAGCAAAGTTAATTAGTTTATTTCTCTCTTCTCCAAACACATCTGTTTTTCCGCTATCAGCTAATTTCTCACGAATACGGTCAAACACAACAACTGTTTCTGTCATCGTATAACCCATTACCGTTAAAATTGCAGCAATAAAATCCTGACCAATTTCTAAGTTTAATAATGATGGGAATAAACCGTGGAAAATTGTGTAACATGATAATACAATTAACACGTCATGGAATAAAGCCACAACCGATCCTAAACCATATTGCCATTTTCTGAAACGAACAACAATGTATAAGAACATCATTAAACAAGAGAATAAAATAGCTCCATACGCACCATAAACAATGTCAGTTGCAATGGTTGGTCCAACTTTTTGTTGTGAAACTATACTCTTTTCAGTTGCTCCAAATGGTGCTAAACCTTTTAATAAAAGTTCTTCAACTTCTTTGTCTGCATTAGGATTATTATCGCTCACACGGTAAGTAGTAGTAATCTTTAATTTAGAAGAGGTTCCGCCGATAGTTTTTACTTCGGGTGCACCTTCAAATAAAGCGCCTAAAGATTTTTTTACTTCTTCAGTATTCAATTCTTTTTCGAATTGAACTTGGTATGTACGCCCACCTTTAAAATCAACACCTAAATTTAAACCGCCATTTTTGAAATAAAACACAGTTCCTAAAACTATAATTGCTGATGATATTGCGTAGTATAATTTTCTTCTTCCAACAAAGTCAAAAGAGATATTTTTAAAGGCGTTACGAGTTGCTGCAGTGTCAAATGGAATTTCAATTTTTCGCTCTAACATCCATTCAAAAATAACACGTGTAATTAATATCGCAGAGAATAATGAAGTACAGATACCAATAAATAAAGTAGTTGCAAAACCTTGAACAGGTCCAGAACCAAATACATATAATATAACAGCAAGAATCGCTAAAGTAACGTTAGAGTCAATGATAGAAGACATCGCGTGTTTAAAACCTTCTTTAATAGCCTGACTTGACGATTTACCCAACGCTAATTCTTCACGTATACGCTCAAAAATTAAGATATTGGCATCCACAGCTAAACCGATGGTTAATACGATACCTGCAATTCCGGGTAAAGTTAATACAGCGCCAAGGGAAGTTAAAATTCCCATGATAAAGAACATGTTTGCAATTAAGGCAATATTAGCAACCATACCAGACTTATTATAATAAGCCGCCATGAAAATTAAGATCACTAATAAAGCAATACCAAAACTCATTAAACCAGAATCAATTGACTCTTGTCCTAAAGTTGGTCCAACTATACTTTCTTCAACAATGTGAGCGGGAGCAGGTAATTTACCGGCACTTAATATTGCAGCTAAAGCGTCTGCTTCAGAATCAGTAAAGTTTCCTGTAATTTGTGATTGCCCACCGCTAATTGCACCATTAACACGTGGAGCAGAGAATACCATATTGTCCATTACAACAGCAACACATTTTCCAACGTTTGCACCTGTAATTTTAGCCCATTTTTGAGCAGCATCAGAGTTCATACTCATGCTAATTAAAGGCACACCACCTTGACGTTGATCGTAATCTTTACGAGCATCAGTAATAATATCACCACTTAAAGCAGCTTTACCTTTACTGTCTGTTTGTTTGATAGCGAACAATTCAAAATAAGTAGCAACAATTTGTCCTTCTTCATTTTTTTGCTCAGTTTCTTTTGAGCTCCACATGAATTTTAATTTAGAAGGGAAAATGTTCTTTGCTTTAGCAATTGCAAGATATTTATTTACTAAAGCTGTATCAGTTTTAGAATAAGAACGACCAACAACCGGACCTTCGCCGTAATTTTTAGGTTGACCTTTTTCGTCCATTACAATGTTTGGCTTTAATGGCGAATACATTGAGTATAAAGGGAAACGCTTAATAAAATTCTTTAAAGCAGTATCTTGAGGATTTACAGTTGCTGTAGTAGCAACGTTTTTTAATGAGTCAACTTTTTTAAGAGAGTCAGTTTTTGCTGCAGCAGCGGTAACATCAGCAGGATTAGTTGATGTAGCAACCGCCATTGTATCGTTTGCTAAAGTATCTTTAACGGCAACAATAGATTCAGGGCTTACTGCGCTTCTTACAATAAAGTTAGCTTTATCAAATAACTGAGCAATTTCACCATTCTCATATGTTTCCCAGAACTCTAGGTTGGCAGTACCTTGTAATAACTCACGAACACGTGCTTTATCTTTAACACCCGGTAATTCAACTAAAATACGTCCGCCTTCTAATTGCTGGATGTTTGGTTGCGTTACACCAAAACGGTCAATACGACTGCGGAAAGTTTTTTCAGCATTTCCAATTGCCTCTTTAACACGTTCGTTAATGAATTTAATTACTTCTTCGTTAGAAGAGTTAAATGGTAATTTGCTTTTGTTTTCAATGGTTTGAAACAATGGCGCTAAGCGACCATCCGGAACCATTCTTTTGTAAGTTTTATCAAACAAAGTAACAAAACCATCATTGTTGTTTACACCAAGATTTTTTTGAGTTTCAGCTAATGCAGTGTTAAAAGGAACGTCAGCACTGTTGTTGCTTAAGTTTTTAACGATATCAATAACAGAAACCTCTAGGGTAACGTTCATACCACCACGTAAGTCAAGACCTAAGTTAATGGCATTCTTTTTACACTCTTCGTAAGTATATTCTGCAATTAGTATATTATATACCGTTTGCTTTTTCATTGAATCTAAGTAACGATCAGCGATGTAGCTTTTTACAGAATCAATATAACTAAGTTCTCTAGAGGCATCCCCTTTAGAATACTCCTTTGCGGCCATTTTTGTTTTTGCCGATGTTACAACGTTTTCGGCATAAGCCTTGGCGTCACCTTCTACACCATTTGTTATCCATGTAAATGATAAATAAAATATACATGCTAAGCCTAATAAAACGGCAAATAATTTAACTGCACCTTTGTTTTGCATAATCTAATTTCTACTATAAATTTTCTTTAATTTAAGGGTGCAAATATATCATTTTACACCATATTTGCCAATTTTTGGATAAAATATTGTTTTTCAATAGGTTATTTTTAAAAGCTTGAAATCTAATCGCATTTTAAGAGAAAAAAATTGCTTTTAAATCAACGAATTATGAGTTTTTGAAATAATGTATTCGATTCGGTTTTAATTTCAACAAAGTAAACGCCTTTTGGATAATTTTCGGCATGTAAAAACACGTTTTTTTCTCCTTGCGAAATCTCCCCTTCGTATATAATATCAATAGATTGTCCTAATAAATTAATAAGGCTAACTTTTACATTTTGACTTGCGTTTGATGTTAAAGGGATGCAAGTAATAAAGGAAGCAGGATTTGGATAAATTGGTTTTACTTTTATTATATTGTTTTCTTTTATTCCAATGGAAAGTGCACACGGAAGAATTTTAAAGGTCCACCTGCCTAGTGGTGCTGTTATTGGCCTAGATATTGTTTTACCACTATTGGAAGTTGATGAAATGTAATAATAAACAATTTTACCCGCAACTTGGGTAGGAATGTTTGCGGTATAATCGCCGTTTAAGGCGTTTACCAGACTCATAGGGGTTTGATTATAACCTAACAAAGTGTCTGTAGTCCAATACACTGTTGCGTTTGCAATACCACTTTTATGAAGGATACGAGCTTTAATTAAATAAGTGGATGTATCGCAATCGTTAGAATGGCTTTGATGTGAAATTAGCAAAGGATCTTTAGTTCCTATGGAATGCGTGATGCAATGAATTGCTCCGCTTTGAGATATGATAGGGCTTGTGCCGTTATCGCAATCAATCCCAACAATTTTATAACCAGGTAAATTTTGTTTTAAAATCCGGAAGGCGGTAGTGTCATATTGCTGGTAATATGTTGGAAATATATAGGTTTTATTTACAAATACACCATTAGTATAAGTGCAATACCATCCACCACTTTGATTTGGCCACTTATTGTTTTTATCTTTTGGCATAGGTATGCGAACAGCCTTGTAAGGGGTGCCGTACACTGAATTGTAATTACTTAAAATATATTGTAAGTTAGCCTCAATTTGAGGTCCATCTGCTGTTCCCGGAGGATATTCACCAACTAATAATGTTTCTTCATCTAATAATTTCATGTGCATGTCAATATGATGAATCCCATCATAAGGCAGCACAGGAAAACGGATATAACGGTTTATGCCCATGAATTTTTTCATGATCGTATCAATATAGGCCGATGTGTGACTGGTATTTTCATTGTCGGTTAGTTCTGATGAAAATGCAGTTCCAAAACCATCGCTCATGTAATTTCCTCCTGTATGAACTAAATTCCAAGGGCTTGTTTTTGTTTCGTAAATAGGAATCGAGTAGCTGTTTGCAACCACTGTTGGAATCACATCATCCAAAGGTCTTGGGCGGTTATAGATCCAATCTACCATAAGCATAGTATCTACATTTGCAGCATAAACAGTATTGCCAAAATAATCACGCATCCAAATGGAATTAAATGGTGCTACAATAAATTTTAAATTAGTTAATGGCACATTGTTAGTTGTTAGATTGGTTTTTACGACATTAGAATCTGAACAAATAATGGTAATCTTGGTCTCTTGCTGTGCTGCTTTGATTATTTCACGATGGATTGCCGTAAATGAGGTCCACGTAATTACCAACGATTGGATCTCCTCCCACTCAGCAGAATTTCTAAGTTTAGTGTATGGTGGTGGTGTAACAATTGAACTTTTTTGTTGGGAATTTTGTTTATTTATTTGGTCAAGATAAAATGGCATTTTTTCTTTTTCCCCATCAGCCCAACCTGCAGGTAGATCCTGAGCTTTAGACAAAAAACAAACGAATGTTAAAACCAGAATTATGTAATTTTTTTTCATGGATAGATTTTAGTAAATCAAATCTAACGAATAATAGCCTGATTTGCAAAAGAATAGAGTTTGCCTTAAAAATTGGTATAGGTAAAAATTGAATTTTTTTTAATTGCTAAATTGTGTTCAAAAGCTTGTTTCAAATAAATTTGAGCTTGGATTTTTAAATATAGAATTCTGTTAACAAATCAAAA
Organism: Flavobacteriales bacterium; assembly: GCA_040382975.1. Lineage (GTDB taxonomy): Bacteria > Bacteroidota > Bacteroidia > B-17B0 > Aurantibacillaceae > Aurantibacillus. The sequence goes on along the minus strand of JBEIEI010000114.1, from coordinate 3,469 downwards.
TTAAGTGGCTGTTTACTTTCAAATTTTGTTACCTTTATTGCCTTAAAATTAAAATACATGTTCGATTTTCTAAAAAAGGTTTTTGGTACTAAAAGTGAAAAAGATGTTAAAGGTCTTGAGTCGCGAGTTGAAGAAATAAATACCATCTATACTTCCTTAAATTCTATTTCTCACGATGCGTTAAGAGCAAAAGCTACTGCATTAAAAGAAAAAATTCAAATAGCTATTAAGCCACAAAATGATGAAATAGCAAGCATTAAAGCAGAAGTAAATGCTAATCCGGATATTGATGTAAATGCTAAAGAAGATTCTTACAAAAAAATTGACGAGATCGAGAAAGAGATCACCAAAAAAATTGAAGAGGTCTTAAACGAAATATTGCCTGAGGCATTTGCTATCTTAAAGGAAACCGCTCGTCGTTTTAAAGAAAATCCAAGTATTGAAGTTACTGCAACTGATTTTGATAAAGAATTATCTAAAGACCATAAGAGTATTGAAATAAACGGTTCTAAAGCTAATTTCAAAAATAAATGGCTAGCTGCAGGAACTGAAGTTACTTGGGACATGGTGCACTATAACGTGCAGTTAATTGGTGGTATGGTATTGCATCAAGGTAAAATTTCCGAGATGGCAACAGGTGAGGGTAAAACATTAGTGTCTACTTTACCGGTCTTCTTAAATGCTTTATCGGGTAGAGGTGTGCATGTTGTTACAGTAAATAATTACTTAGCAAAACGTGATAGCGAATGGAATGCTCCGTTATTTTATTTTCATGGATTAAGTGTTGATTGTATTGATAAGCACGAGCCTAATACGGATGAGCGTCGTAAAGCATACAATGCAGATATTACCTACGGTACCAATAACGAATTTGGTTTTGATTACTTACGCGATAACATGGCGCGCAGTATTGATGAGTTAGTACAACGCAAACATAATTTTGCCATTGTTGATGAGGTCGATTCGGTTTTAATTGATGATGCGCGTACACCTTTGATCATTAGCGGACCAACGCCACAAGGAGACAAACATGAGTTCTTGGATTACAAGCCAAGAATTGAAAAATTAGTTAACGTTCAAAAACAATATTTAAATACGTGTATTACCGAAGCTAAAAAATTATTTTCTGAAGGAAAAGAAAAAGAAGCCGGTATTCCATTATTAAGATCTTACAGAGGTTTACCAAAAAATACGGCATTAATTAAATTCTTAAGTGAGAATGGCGTTAGAGCTTTATTGCAAAAAACCGAAAATCATTATATGCAGGATCAAAATAAAGAGATGCATAAAATTGATGTAGAACTTTATTTTACCATCGATGAAAAGAATAATCACGTAGAATTAACCGAAAAAGGAATTGATTTTATTACAGGAAATACTGAAGATCCTAAGTTTTTCGTTATTCCAAACGTTGGTGATGAAATAGCGGATATTGAAAAATCAATTACCGATCCTAAAGAAAAATTATTGGTAAAAGAAAATGTAATGCGTGAGTTTAGTATTAAAAGTGAGCGTATTCATACAGTAAACCAATTATTAAAAGCATACACCGTTTTTGAAAAAGATACTGAATATGTAATTGATGGCGGACAAGTAAAAATTGTTGACGAGCAAACCGGCCGTATTATGGAAGGTCGTCGTTACAGCGATGGTTTACACCAGGCGATAGAAGCAAAAGAAAGTGTGAAGATCGAAGCGGCTACTCAAACCTATGCAACTATTACATTACAGAATTATTTCCGTATGTATAACAAGTTGGCTGGTATGACAGGTACTGCAACTACCGAGGCACAAGAATTTTGGGATATTTACAAATTGGATGTTGTTGAAATTCCAACTAACAGACCAATGACCCGTAAAGACGAGCAGGATTACGTTTACAAAACTAAACGTGAAAAATATAATGCCGTTATTGAAGAGGTTGTAAAATTAGTTGCTGCCGGAAGACCGGCATTAATTGGTACTACAACAGTTGAGATATCTGAATTATTAAGCAGAATGCTAAAATTACGTGGCATTAAGCACAATGTATTAAATGCAAAATTACATGCTAAAGAAGCAGATATCGTTGCAGAAGCGGGACAAGCAGGAACGGTTACCATTGCTACTAACATGGCGGGTCGTGGAACGGATATTAAATTAGGTGCGGGCGTTAAAGAAGCAGGTGGTTTAGCCATTATTGGTACAGAGCGTCATGAGTCTCGTCGTGTTGACAGACAGTTGCGTGGTCGTGCCGGTCGTCAGGGAGATCCGGGAAGTTCACAATTTTTTGTTTCTCTTGAAGATAATTTAATGCGTTTATTTGGTAGCGAGCGTATTGCTTCGTTAATGGATAGAATGGGATTAAAAGAAGGCGAAGTTATTCAGCATAGCATGATCAGTAAAAGCATTGAACGTGCGCAAAAGAAAGTTGAAGAAAATAACTTTGGTACTCGTAAACGTTTAATTGAATACGATGACGTTATGAATGCGCAACGTGATGTAATTTACAAACGCAGACGTAATGCATTATATGGAGATAAATTAAGCATTGATATTGCCAACATGATCTATGAAGTGGCAGCAAGTTTAATTGAAGAATATCAAGGAACAAAAGATGCAGAAGGATTTAATCTGGAGTGCATGAAAAATTTCGGAATTGAAAGTCCGTTTAATGAACAACAATTTAATTCTGGTAAAGAAGATGATCTTGCAGATCAATTATTTGATGCAGTTCAAAAATATTATTCCGAAAAATCTGCCATATTATGTGAACAGGCTTTCCCGGTTGTTAGAGATGTATTTACAAATCCTAACAACACCTTCGAAAACATTGTTACTCCTTTCTCTGATGGTATAAGAGGGGTGCAAGTTGTTGCGAATTTAAAAAAGGCATACGAAACAAAAGGCCGTGAATTAATTTTGGGTTTTGAAAAATCGGTTGTTCTTGCAATGATAGATGATTCATGGAAAGAACATTTACGTGAATTAGATGACTTAAAACAAGCGGTTCAAAATGCTTCGTTAGAGCAAAAAGATCCTTTGGTTATTTATAAGTTAGAATCGTTTAACTTATTTAAAGAAATGATTATTAAGAGTAATAAAGAAGTTATTTCTTTCTTAATGAAAGGTGGTTTGCCGGTAGAAAATAATCAACAACAAATTAAACAACCAAAATTTACACAAGAGGCTCCAAAAGAAAAGAAAGAGAAGTTAACCGAGAGCCGTGATGAAAATATTGTTGAAGAGCAAAACGCACAAAAAAAACCAAAGATCCAACCAATACGCGTTGAAGCAAAAATAGGGCGTAACGACCCTTGCCCTTGCGGTAGTGGTAAAAAATACAAGAGCTGCCACGGACAAGGAGTATAATGATTATTAAAAATAACTCTATTAAAAAAGCCACTTTATTAAGTGTTTTTTTTGTTTTTAATATTTTGCCGCTGTCACTTCTAGTAGACGACCCTAGGAGGCGTATCGAGAAGCGTTT
>JBEIEI010000113.1:0-9276 GCA_040382975.1 Flavobacteriales bacterium | reverse complement strand
ATCCCGCGTTGCTTCTCAATTTCCATGAAATCGGAAGTGGTAGATTTTTTTATCTTATTAGATTTTACAGCACCGGCAGTTTGAATTGCTCCTCCAAATAATAATAATTTTTCGGTTAAAGTTGTTTTACCTGCATCAGGATGAGCAATGATGGCAAAAGTTCGGCGTCTGTTTATTTCCTCTATAAAAGTCATTTGTAATTTTGTGCGGCGCAAATATAAAAATTTAAGTGGGCTAATTCATAAAAAAGGATTTAGAAATGTCCTTTTCTCTCGATTAAACCACCTTTTCAACCTACAAATAAGCAATTTTTGAAATATAATTATATATTTGCATTTCGTTTAAATAATAATAATCATAATGAGAAAATTAATTATCCCGGCATTACTTACTTGTTCGTTAAGCTTACTTTCTCAAGTTAAATCTAGCGGATCCTATAAAGAATATTTCCTTGAAGGCTCTTATTTATTATTAGAAGACAACTTCGGTTTAGCTCAAACTAACTTTGAATCTGCATATGCCATTGACTCGTTAAATGCCAATATAAATTACATGCTAGGCATTTGCTATTTAAATTCGGCAACTCAAAAACCAAAAGCAGCAACGTTTTTAGCTAAAGCGGTTAAAAATGTTTCTCGTACTTATAAAACAGATGAGCCTGCCGAAAAAGCTGCGGCTCCATTAGCCCATTTATATTATGGCCGTGCTTTACATGTTAACAATCAATTTGATGAGGCTTTGGCACAATACAATGAATTTAAAAAATATGTAAGTGCTAAAGATAAAGAGTGGACAAAATTGGTTGAAAGGGAAAAAGCAACTTCTGCCTACGCAAAAGAGCTTACTGCTTTTCCTATGAATGTAAAAATTACAAATTTAGGAGATAGCGTAAATAATCAATACCCAGATTATAGTCCTGTTTTAAGTGCAGATGAACGTACTCTGATTTTCACCACCCGCCGCCCAAATACAACCGGAGGGCTTAGAGAAGTTAATGGGCTGTATAATGAGGATGTTGTTGTTTGTTATAAAGATGATAATGGCAATTGGTCGTCCCCTCAATCTATATCGGCAAATATTAATACATCCGCCATGGAGGCTGTTATTAATTTAACTCCTGATGGCCAAACATTAATTTTATATAAAGATGGTGGCGAGGGAATGGCCGGAAATATTTACTACAGTAATTATGATGGTAAAGATTGGACGACCTTAAAAGAATTTGGATCAGATGTAAACAGTAAATTCCAAGAATCTCACGCCTGTTTAAGTGCCGATGGAAATGTTTTATTTTTTGTATCGGACAGGCCGGGAGGTTTTGGAGGTAAAGATATTTATCGTTGTATAAAATTACCAAACGGTCGATGGAGTAAGGCTTTAAACATGGGGCCTTCAATTAATACTGAATATGATGAGGACGGAGCATTTATTCACCCTGACGGTGTTACTTTTTTCTTTTCCTCTAATGGTCATAAAACAATGGGCGGTTATGATATTTTCTTCGCTATGCTTAATAGCGAAAATAAATTTTCTGAAGTTACAAATATTGGTTATCCTATTAATACTACAGGCGATGATGTTTTTTATGTAACCTCACCCGATGGAAAAAGGAGTTACCTTTCATCTGCAAAAGACGGTGGTTTTGGTGAGAAAGATCTTTATATGATCACTCTGGCCGATGTTAAAGAAAAACCTTTAGCCTTGTTTAAAGGTCAAATAGTACCTGCAGAAGGAGAAAAATTACCGGACGATATCATGATTATTGTTAAGGATAAACAAACCGACGAAATTGTTGGTACTTACAGACCAAAATTAAACAACGGTACTTTCTCAACCATTCTGCCTCCGGGTAAAGAGTATAACTTTTCATATCAGGCATCTGCAGATGAGGAATTTTATAATGAAGATGTATTTGTAACCGGCGATATTACTTATCAAGAAATTAGAAGAGAAATTAATTTAGAGCCAGTAAAATTACTAGGTAAAGTATCTGCAAAGAAAAAAGGGATTATTTTAACGCCAATTGTTCTCGACAACTCAGATTCTAAAAAAAATGTTGCTAATGTAAAATTAGTATTACAAGAAGCAGGAGGTATTCCACAAACAATTAACCCAAAAGCAGATGGCAAATTTGATGGTATTAATTTAAAACCTGAAAAAAAATATAGTCTTTTTGCAGAATCAAATGGAAAAAAATCGGCAGTGTCTGAAATAAGCACAGTTGGAATTAAATCCGGAAAATCTATTAACGAAACCCTTTATTTAGACGGTGCTATAAAAAAGTCAATTTCTAAAGATCAGTTATTAGATGTAATCGTAAAAAATCCTAAGACCAAAAAAGCAATTGCAAATGCACAAATAACCATTACAAATAAAGATGGCTTTAAATACAATGCAACTACCGATGATAAAGGTGCTGTTATTGGGATCGAACTTAGCACAAATACAAAATATGAATTAATGGCAATTGACGGCGCTACAACCTCTGAGCCAATGTCATTTACTACTCCGGCTAATAAATCAAAAAAGCAGATCATAAAAACTATTTTTATTGCGCCAACAGCTGCACCTGCAAATAATAATTCATCGGTTCAATCATCAAATCTACCCGCAACCGAATTTGAATTTTACTTTACCTATAATAAAAAGAAAATAAATGACTCAGACCCTGCGTGGGAAGCTTTTATTGATAAGATCGTTCAATTAAGCAAGCAAAAAGAAGTAAAAGTAAATATTACCTCAAGTGCATCAAGAGTGCCTTGCCGTAATGGCAATAAAAGACTTGCGGCGGCTCGCGCTAAAAAACTACAAGCTAACATAAAAGAGGCGGTAGCTGCAAAGGGTGGAGATGTTACTAAGCTTAAGTTCATTAAAAAATCTAAAGTTGCCGGTCCAAAATATAGAGGAGACTTTAATTTAGGTCGTAAGAAATACGAAAAATTCCAATTTGTAAAAGCAAAAGCAAGTTAAGCTAATAATATTTAAATTAAACACCGACTATTTCAGTCGGTGTTTTTGTTTTTAGTAACTTTACCCTATGAATACTGCCGAGTGGTTTAAAGATTGGTTCAATTCGCCCTATTATCATTTACTGTACAACAACCGAAATGAAAACGAGGCCGTTTTTTTTATAAATAATCTTTGCGCACATTTAATTTTAAAACCCGAAGCAAATGTGTGGGACCTTGCCTGTGGAAAAGGACGACACTCTATTTCCTTAAATAAAAGAGGATTTAACGTTGTAGGAACAGATCTTTCACAAAACAGCATAAAAGAGGCTTCAGAAAATAGTAATTCAAGTATGGATTTTTTTGTACATGATATGCGCGAGCCATTTAGAATAAATTATTTTGATGCCGTGTTTAATTTATTTACCAGCATTGGTTACTTCGAAAATTTTAATGATAACTTTTCGGTATTTAAAAATGTAGCAAAAGCCTTAAAGCCAAATGGTGTTTTTGTTGTTGATTTTTTAAATTCAGAAAACATATCCAATTCCATTAAAACCAGTTACCAAGAAAAAAGGGAGGATATTATTTTTAAAATTGAAAAAAAAATAGAGAACAATTCGATCATAAAACATATTGAATTTAGTGATGGCGATAAGGATTTCTACTTTGAAGAATCTGTTTCCTTATTAAAAAAAGAAGATTTTGAAAATTTTGCAATATCTGCAGGTTTGAAAATTGTAAATATGTTTGGCAATTATAAGCTTGACCCCTTTGACCCCAACACTTCAGAACGTTTAATCATACTTTTTAAAAAATAAAAAATTGAATCCTTTCCTTTCCATACTTTTTTTGATCGCTCCTATATTAATTGCAGGTGGTATTGCCTTAAACCTTAAGATCAATCAAATAAACCTAAGGCTATTACTGGCTTTTAGCGCTGCGTATTTATTTGCCCTGTCAATTATTCACTTATTGCCTGAAGCCTTTGAACTTGGTAATGCAAAACAAATAGGTTTGTTTATTGTGCTTGGATTTTGTTTGCAATTATTAATAGATACATTTAGCACAGGAATAGAACATGGTCACGTACACCTTCATAGCAGTGAGTGTAAAAAGCATTTACCAAATGGCATCATTATCGGACTGCTGCTTCATTCTTTTTTAGAAGGCTTACCAATTTATAATTTAAGTGCAGATGAATCATCAACAGTTAATCATCAATTAATTTTAGGATTAGCCTTACATAATATACCTATCACCATTGCGTTTGTTTCTTTATTAAAAGAACACGAATCAAAAAATTCAAAAAAATGGGCTTTACTTTTTTTATTTTCAATAATGACGCCATTGGGCTATTTGTTTAGTTACATATTACAAACATTTGGGCTACACAATTATCAAACTTACAGTCAAATAGCTTTTGCCGTGGTGATTGGAATTTTTCTGCACATATCTACTGCCATTTTATTTGAAACAAGCGAGCATCATAAATACAATAAAACAAAAGTGTTAATGATGGCAGGAGGAATAATTTTAGCTTATTTGATCAGTTAATGCAAAACGAAACGCTTTTTGTTGATGTAATCGTTCCTTTAGGTGTACCAAATAAATACACCTATCGGGTTCCTAAAGAATTAAATTCGGCAATAGAAGTAGGTAAGCGAGTGTTAGTTCAATTCGGAAAAACAAAAATATACACGGGTATTATCTATAAGATCCACTCAAGCGCTCCAAAAGAATATCAGGCAAAATACATTGACACCGTTTTAGATGATCACCCAATTGTAAATGAAGTTCAATTAAAATTTTGGGATTGGATAGCCTTTTACTATTGTGCAAATCCAGGTGATGTAATGAATGCCGCGTTGCCTTCGGGTTTAAAATTAAGCAGCACTTCGCATATTCAAATAAACCCCGACTTTAATTTTGAAGAAATAGACCACTCATTTTTTAACGAGAAAGAACATGTTTTAATTGACTTATTGCACGCCGGCAGCAATTTAAGTTTTGATGATGTTGCCAAGGCCTTAAAACTAAAATCTGCCCAAGGGATCATCAACAACCTCTTGAAAAAAAATGCAATTATTGTTTACGAAGATGTAAAAGATAAATACAAACCAAAACGTCAATCGTTTATCCGCTTAAATGAAAAATTCACAAATGAAGTTGTATTAAGTGAAACATTAAATCAGTTAGAAAAAAAAGCCTTTAATCAGGCCGAAGCCCTACTCTACTTTTTGCATCTACAAAAAAACAAAGAAGCAAATTTAAATGGCTGGATAAAAAAAACAGACCTTACCAAAAAGGTTGAAAACCCAGCTATTTCGGCCTTAGTAAAAAAATCGATATTTGCAGAGGAACAATTTGAAGTTGGAAGATTATTGTTTGAAAAAAGCAATAGCGTTATCAAGGCCTTAAGCAAAACCCAGCAAGAAGCCTACGAAAGAACAAAAGAAGGTTTTAAAGAAAATAAGCCTGTGGTATTGCATGGCGTTACCGGTAGTGGAAAAACCGAAATCTACATTCAATTAATAAAAGACACATTAAAGGAAGGGAAGGAAGTTTTATTTTTAATTCCGGAAATAGCCTTAACCACACAATTAATTACACGTTTAAGAGCCGTATTTGGAGAATTAGTAGGCGTTTATCATTCACGCTTTAGCGAAAATGAACGAGTTGAAATATGGAATAATATCCTTAAAGAAACTCAGGATGTGGGGTACAAGACACAAGAATTAATCAACAACGATCAAGAATTCGGAAACCAGAAACACCGATATAAAATAATCCTAGGTGCGCGCTCCTGTTTATTTTTACCCTTTAATAATCTAGGATTAATCATCGTAGACGAAGAACACGACAGTTCTTTTAAACAGCACGATCCTTCTCCTAGATATCACGCTAGAGACTCTGCTTTATATTTAGCAACCCTTTATAAAGCAAACGTATTGTTAGGCAGTGCAACACCATCCATTGAAAGTTACTATAACACTGCTCAATCAAAATACACATTAGTTGAATTAAACAATCAATATGTTGAAGGTGGTGGCACGCAACTTGAGATCTGTGATATTAATTATTTTGAGAAATCAAATCAAATGAAGGCCTGTTTAACACCTCCTTTATTTAATGCGATTGAAAATGCGCTTGCAAAAAAGCAACAAGTAATATTATTTCAAAATAGAAGAGGGTTTGCTCCATATACAGAATGTAAACAATGCGGACACGTGCCGCAATGTATTCAATGCGACGTTTCATTAATTTATCATAAGCACCAGCAAAAATTAATTTGCCATTACTGCGGTTACTCTATTGCTCCTCCTAAAAGTTGTTCAGCATGCGGCAGTAATAACCTGCAATATAAAGGTATGGGCACCGAAAAAATTGAAGAAGATATTGAAGTGCTTTTTCCAAATGCAAAAATTGCACGAATGGACCTTGACAGCACAAGAAGTAAATATGCCTATAAACAATTGATAGATGATTTTGAAATAGGGAACATTGATATTTTAATTGGCACGCAAATGGTAACTAAGGGTTTAGACTTTAACAATGTAAACGTTGTAGGCGTTTTAAATGCCGATTCGATTTTAAATTTTCCGGATTTTAGATCGTTTGAAAAAGCATTTCAGTTAATTACACAAGTAAAAGGCAGAGCAGGAAGAAGTTCTGAAAAAGGTAAAGTATTTGTGCAAACCACCCAACCGCAACACCATGTACTGAATTATATTTCTGAAAATAAAATAAAGAATTTTTTAGCAGATACATTGGCTGAAAGACAGCAATTTAATTACCCGCCGTTTACGCGTTTATTTGAATTAAATATAATATCTAAAGATCTAAATGAAGTAAATCATTTATCTAATGAATTATTTCAATTACTAAAACCAACTTTTAACGAAAACTTATTGGGACCGGAATTTCCATTGATATCCAGGATAAAGAACCAATATTATAAACGCATATTAATAAAAACTTCTAAAAAAGATACTGCTGTAAGTATTCGCCAAACTATTTACACAGCCTTAAATGATCTACAAAACAATTATAAGAATTGGCGTTATCGCGTATCAATAGATGTTGATCCGGTTTAATGCGTCTCGATACGAAAATTTTAAAACACAAATTTTCTACTCGACGTGACAGTATTTAGTTAAAAGATACTTCCGGTAGAAACGTCAGTTCGAGTGATTTTTGCCAACTTGAAAGATTCTTTCTAATATGACACTGGCAAAATTTTATCGAGAACAACTTTCTTAAAAAAAACACTAATTATTCAACTAACATTTCTTTTAATTTTTTGATTTGATCCGGAGCGCCAAGAACAAATATTTTTGAATGGGGAATTATTTCTGTATCGGCGTTGGGGTTAACAATATATTCACCTAAAACAGTTTTAAAACCTATAATATTTGCACCACTTTTATTTCTGATCTCAAGATCTTTTAATGTTTTATTTTTTAAGGAAGTAGGAATGGTATCAAACGATATTTCTTCTAAATTAATGCTATCGGCACCTTGTGTGGTAATATAATCCAAAAATTCCATTACGTCAGGCTTCATCACTAAACTAGCCATGTGTGCACCGCCTACTTTATCGGGCATAATTACATTGTTTGCACCGGCGATCTTTAATTTTGCATCACTTCCATCGTCACTTGCGCGCGAAATAATGGTTAATTTTGAATTTAAATGCCTTGCAGATAATACAATAAACAAATTAGCCGAATCGCTTGGAAGAGTGGTTATTAAAGCTTTTGCGTTTAATATTCCGGCTTTTAAAAGTATTTCATCTTGAGTGGCATCACCCGTTAAAACAAGATCGGAGAATTTATGTGTTATTAAAGAGGTTACTTTTTCATCAAACTCAATAACAACAAAACGTTTGTTATGCTTTTTAAGAATTTGAGCAGCCTGTTTACCATTACGGCCGTAACCGCAAATGATAACATGATCGTGTAATTTTTCTACTGCTGCGTTCAATCGTTTATTTTTAAAAAATAGTTTTAACTCTCCGTCTGTAAAAAATTTTGTTACAGATGAAACGGCATAAGCAAATGTAATAAAACTTGTTATAATTAAAAAGGAGGTAAAAATCTTTCCTTCTGTCGACAGAGGTTCAACCTCACCATAACCAACTGTTGCAACCGTAATAATTGTCATGTAGAAAGCATTAAACCAAGTATAACTATCAATTAAAACATAACCAACAGTACCTACACAAATTAATATAATGAGTATAAAAAGAGGAAATAAAACTCTATAATATTCTTTTACAAACTTTATCATGCTTTTAAATCAATAATTACACTAGCTCTTTTATTATCGCATTAAACTTAAAATGCACAGTTATTCAAATTTAACAATTCGTATTTGTAATTGAAACAAAAGTATTATTTTTAAGCATAATCACTCCTTTTTTCAACAATAATCGCTCAAAATAGTATCTTTGCTCTGCAATGAAAACTAAAACTTTAAAAAAGAACAAAGTTAATGTAGTTACACTTGGTTGTAGTAAAAACCTGGTAGATAGCGAAGTATTAATGGGGCAATTAAAAGCCAATAAATTTGATGTAGAACATGAGGGCACTAGCGACGATCATCAAATTGTAATTATTAATACCTGCGGCTTTGTTGATAATGCCAAACAAGAAAGTATTGATACCATATTACGATACGTTCAGGCAAAAAAAGATGGTGATGTTGAGAAGGTTTATGTTACCGGTTGTTTAAGCGAACGCTATAAAAAAGATCTGGAAAAAGAGATCCCTGAAGTGGATGCTTATTTTGGAACCAGAGAATTACCTAAAATATTAAAAACTTTAAAAGCCGACTACAAACACGAGTTAGTAGGCGAACGCCTTTTAACAACACCGCAACATTATGCTTATTTTAAAATAAGTGAAGGATGTGATAGACCTTGCAGCTTTTGCGCCATACCATTAATGCGTGGTACGCATGTGAGTGTAGAGATGGATGAATTAGTTAACCGCGCTAAAACACTTGCCACCAAAGGCACTAAAGAATTGTTATTAATTGCACAAGACTTAACGTATTACGGACTTGATATTTATAAAAAACGTGAACTTGCAAATTTAGTAGCAAAATTAAGCGATGTAGAAGGTATTGATTGGTTGCGATTACATTATGCTTTCCCAAGCGGTTTCCCAATGGAAGTGTTGGATATTATGAGAACAAGACCCAATGTGTGTAATTATTTAGATATGCCTTTGCAACACATAAGCGATAACATGCTTACCAGTATGAGAAGGGGAATTACCAAACAAAAAACAATCGATCTGGTAAATAAGATACGCGATAAAGT
>JBEIEI010000112.1:0-9295 GCA_040382975.1 Flavobacteriales bacterium | reverse complement strand
GTAATTTTGTTTAACAACGAAATGAAATTTATTTACATATTTATTTTAAGTTTCTTTTTTTTAAATGGGTTTTCTCAAATCGACTCAAATAAAACAGAAATTGGCGTTGCAAGTTTTTATGCAAAAAAATTTGAAGGACGAAAATGCAGTAGCGGTCAAAAATTCAGACATGATAGTTTAACGGCTGCGCATAAGAGTTTAAAATTCGGAACAAAAGTTAAGGTCACTAATTTAAAAAACGACAGTGTTGTTGTTGTAATAATTAATGATCGTTTGCCAAAAAGTTCAAAACGAAAAATTGATCTAACATTAAGAGCAGCAAAACAATTAAATTTTGTTTCAAACGGTTTAGCTAAAGTGCGAATAGAAGTATTACAAGATTCTGTTTTACAGAATTAAAAATGATGTTTTATTTTTCTTACTACTTGCTCTACTTCAACTATTTTTTCTACCCAATTAATTTTTACACCTTCTTTTTCCATTCTCCGAAACCAGGTCATTTGGCGTTTAGCAAATTGATTAATGGCAGTGCTTAATTGTAGAATTAATTCTTCTTTGGATATTTTTTGCTGCAAATACAACGAGATGAATTTATACTCCAAACCTAAGAACTGAAGTCGTTCATGCGTTATTCCATTTGCTAATAAACTTTCAACTTCTTCTATCAAACCGTTGTTTAAACGAGAGATCAATCTTTTATAAATAAGGTCTCTTCTTTTTTCAACTTCTGATCTTATTCCTATGTAGTATGGATGGTAGGGAAGAGAAGCAGGTTCTAATTTTGCGTCGGTGTTTTTTAAATGCTCGGCAATTTCAATGGCTCGGATCAATCTTTTTTTAGAATTGAGATCTACATTTTGTGATTCTTGATGATTATAACTTTTTAGTTTTTTTATCAGATCTTCTTTTGAGAGTTCTTCGAGTTCTTTTCTTAAATTTTCGTTTTCTTTTATTTGAGTAAAACTAAAATCTTTACGTAAGGTGTCTAAGTATAATCCTGTGCCGCCGCAAATAATTGGTAATTTATTTTGAGCGCTTATTTTATCAAAAGCTACTTTTAATTCGCGAATAAAATCGTGTAAATAAAATTGTTCTCCGGGTTCAATTACATCAATTAAATGATAATTTATTTTTTTACCATTAATTACATATTCATTCAAGTCTTTTCCTGTGCCAATATCTAAGTGTTTGTAAACCTGACGAGAATCTGCCGAAATTATTTCGCCATTTAAATGATAAGCTAAGTTACATGCTAAATGGGTTTTGCCGCTGGCTGTTGTGCCAAGTATGACTATACAATTATTTTTCATTTTTTATATTCGTCATTGCGAAGGAGGGACGACTGAAGCAATCTCAAATGCAGATTGCTTCGTACCTCGCAATGAAGGTTAATTTTTATTTTGGTACTAGGATCATTTTAATATTCCCTAAATTCTGCACTTTGAAAAAAAGTTTTTTGTCAAAAGTTTCGTTTTCATTTTTTAATGAAATTCTTTCGTATGTTTTTTTATTTACTAAAAAATATAAAGGTGGCGTTTCGCTGTGTTTAACAAAACCGGCTTTAATAAATGAATCGCCATTTGAGAATTGCTTATCAATGTAGGTCATGATATCGCCTGCTTTTTTATCTTCACAAAAATGACTCATGAGTTTAGATAATCCGCCGGTAACGGTAACACCGCTTTTACAACAAAACCGGATCAATTCAAATGATTGCGAGCCACTTTGAAGTCTGTTCATTTTTCTTCCCTTAGAAAAAGATGCAGCGCCAATTAATTCGTTTTTGTGAAATAATCCATAATTATAAGCACTGGAGGTTGAATCAAAAAAATGCCAGGAATTAAAAAATTCTGCGGCCGTTGTTTTATCAATTTTTTGAACACTACAATTTCTTGCAAAAATGGTTTTGTTTAAACTTAATTTTGATAAAATGATCGAAGCAATTTTTATAGGGCGTGTAATGATATAATCCATTGGAATAGTTAGCCCTGAGCGATCACTTATTTGCTCTTCATCTATTTGAATAGTAACAGATTTATTTGGTGACGAAATAGTAAGGATCCCTTTTTTGTAAGTACATTTTAAAGAATAGTTTTCTAACTCTTTAATTAAGGGATCTAAATATGTTTGTTTATCTTTCAGGTTATATCCTCCACAAATAAAAAATCCACCCGGCTTTTAAGACAGATGGATCTTTTGAAATAAAAATCAATTATGCATTTACAGGTTGCATAGCTTTAACTACACATTCCGAAATTTTTGCTGCTAATTCTTTAGTTTGTTCTTCTGTCCACGTGCAACGAACACCAAACGAAATTAATCTCCCAACGACTTCTTGAGTTTTTGGAATGTTTAAATTATTATAATCTTGGGGCGCACCTAAAACCTGAATAGCTAATTTAGAAGCAGTTTTTAAATTTTTAATATGATCCCATTGGTTAATGAAGTGATACATGTTGGTATACCAATAATTAAAACCTGTTACGCCTGCTTTATTAAATTCATCTACAGTGCGTTTTGCGATCTCTGTATTTGGTAAGAAAATATTTAGGAAAGTTCCTGAATCACCATTATCGTCTCCTAATTTAGAAAAACTAATTCCTTCGGTTTTTGATAATTGTGTTTGTAAGAATTTTTTGTGTTTTAAATTTTCGGTACGTATGTGTGGAACTTTGCGCGTTTGAGCAGCACCAACAGCAGCGTGTAATTCACTTATTCTGTAATTAAAACCAATTATAGGGTGGTTTTCCATTCCGCGGTTATTACCAACGTGATCGTGACCATGATCGCAGTAACTATCAGCTAATTTGTAGGTGTTTTCATCGTTGGTCACTAGGATCCCGCCTTCTCCGGCAGTAGCGATCTTAAAAAAGTCGAATGAATAGGCACCTGCTTTACCAAAACAACCTGTTGCGGTTCCTTTATAAGAGGCTGCAAACGCCTGCCCTGCATCTTCCACTAAAATTAGGTTATGTTCTCTAACAACAGCCATTATTTCGTCCATATTGGCATTGCCGCCACACATATGAACTAAACAAACTGCTTTTGTTTTAGGTGTAATGGCATTTTTTATACCGGATGCGCTTAAACAAAGGGTTTCATCAATTTCGGCAAAAACCGGTAATGCGCCAAGCATTAAAACTGCTTCAATGGTAGCAATGTAGGTAAAAGGCGGACAGATTACTTCGTCGCCGGTTCCGATGCCTGAGGCCGCCAAGGCAGCCATTATTGCAGCTGAGCCATTAGATACAGCCAGCGCATATTTTGCTTTAGTTATTTTTTTTGCTTCTTCTTCAAAATCTTTAGCTTTCCAGATGTTGTTACGTTGTGCATCGTGGTTAAAACGAAACATTATTCCGGTAGACAATACATCTTCAATTTCTTTGCGCTCTTCGGCGCCAAACAATTCTGTTCCAGGCATGAGGTTTACTTTTTTGTGAGTTTAAAGTTACGATTTATTGAGGGTTTATCAAAAACGAGTATTTAACTATTTTATTGTGGGCTTAATTCAATCCCAAAAGCCACTCTATAACTAGAGAGGAGGAAGAAGGATATAAAATGCCTGATTTAGTTTGGAAAATAGTAAAAATTACTTTCCGCATCTATTATGCCAAAATTGACAGATACAAGTTTGTGGTTTTCGTAATAGCAGTCTAGTCCAGCGCTATCAAAGCTAATGCGTTTTTCGCCCCACTCGTGAGTTTCAGAGTCGGTAAGGGCAAAGCCATTGGTTTTCATTAGCTCGATCAATTCCTTTTCTTTAAGTGTGAAAATTTTCACATCAAAAAGCAGGGTTTCTTTATTATCGATCTCTACACTTGAAAAAGTTTGGTTTTTATTATTATCAAAGAAGAGAGAAAAACCTTGATCCCAATAATGGTAAACTAAAGAAGATGTGTTTAAAATATCATCCGAAAGAGTTTGCATTTCTTCGGGTTCGCCAAAAATGGTTTTCACATTTTCTCGCGTTTCGCCAAAAGATACAGTGCAAAAGCCTTTAAGGAGCTTAATTATAGGAGGTTGAACCATTATAGGGCTAAAGTATAAAAAGTGTTGAAAACAATGAAAAAAGAAATATTAAATATTTACAAAAAATATTTTGTAAATGAATAAAATGCAAGTATATTTGCACTCCGATTTTGAAAATTACATTACAGAATCGGGCCCGCACACGAAATGCTTCTTTATCCCGATAGCTATCGGGAAGAAGCGGTTCCTGCGAAAAAGTGAAATGATTCCGTAGCTCAGCTGGTAGAGCATTACACTTTTAATGTAGGGGTCCTGGGTTCGAATCCCAGCGGGATCACAACAACCAAAAAAGCCACTTATTTGAGTGGCTTTTTTTGGTTTTAAAAGGTTTTACTAATTATTTAGATAACCTGCAGTGATCCATTTTTCGATAGCAGTAATATCACATAACGAAAGTTGACTTGCGTTTTTAGGCATTGCCGAAAAGCCGGATAAATGTTTTAAGCTTCCTAATAATTTATTGTTCGCAATAGAACTTACAACTCCGTTATAATTGGTTAGATCAAAACCTCCGCCGGGATTTGCGGAATTATGACAGCCGGTGCACCATGTTTGTATTAATGGTTTAACTCTCGAACTATAGGTGTAATTTATAGTATCACAGCCTTTGCAATTAGAAGTGTTTTTGGCACCCATTTGTATCCAGGCTTTAATAGTGTAAACGTCTTTTTTACTTAGTTTGGAATAAGGACTTTCGGGCATAGATGGATTTGAACCTTTTATTGTATTATAAATTTCGCTTCTTAAAGGATGCTTGGCTGTTATACCTTTCATAATTCCAGCATAAGTAGTAAGATCGTAGCCCGATTCTTTTTCTTTAGAATTATGGCACTCACTAAACGTACAATTTGAAATAAAAATTGGCAACACATCTTCTTGAAAGCAAGCGTTGGGCGAATAGGTGTCTCTGATACACGTTGTAAGGAACACTATTGATCCAATTAAAATTACTGCGCTTGTTTTTTTCATTTTATTAAGTTTTACTTAGTGTGTTTTAAAAATCCTAATTATTCTTCGCTGGTATTTTTTAATTGCATTAATAAAGAATAAGCACCTTTTGTAACTACCTCATATCCGGAAAGATCTTTTCCGTCGAGCGTAATTACTTCAGTAAAATTAGTTTCAGTACTACCTTTTTTAATTTCAATTAGTTCAAATTGATTTTTTCCTTTCGAAATAAATATAAAATCTTTTCCTTCGTGACTCACAATAGCATCTTCATTTATAGATTCAGCATTGTTTATCTTAATTTCCACTTCTGCATTCATATACATGCCGGGTAATAAGGTTTTATCGTAATCTTCAAAATGGCAATGCACTTCTGCGCTTCTGTCTGCTGATAATTCCTGGCTAATTAAAATTATTTCGCAAGGATGTTTTGCATCGGGTTGATTATTATTAAAGGCTACTAATTTTTGTCCGATAGAAAGTTTATTAAGATCTTTTTCAAATACTTTTAAATTTAAATGAATATCAGATGGATTAATGAGTTCAAAAAGGACGTCAGACGGATTTACATATTTACCAATGTTTACATTTACTTTTGAAACAAATCCATCTATTGAAGAATAAACGTTAGCGCTTCGCGATAAATTAGACTCACTTAGTTTTTCGGGATCGATATTGATCAGTTTTAATTTTTCAGCTAAGGCGCTCAAAGCAATTTTTTGTGTTTTGAAATCCATTTCGCTCTGCTGAAAAACTTTATCGCTACTAGCCTTACTTAAATTTAATTCTTTTTGACGATTAAATTCATTTTCAAAAAAGTTTAGCTTAGACTTGATCGTTAAATAGTCTTGCTGTAATTGAATGTATTGCTGATCTTCCATAACTGCAATAACCTCTCCTTTTTTAACATGCATACCCGGCAGTAATTTAGTAGATTTTAAAAACCCGCCTAATGGCATGCTCACCGATACCATATTTTGAGGTGGCACATCAATTTTACCGTTTAATTTTAAAGTCGTAGAAATAGTTCTTTTTTCTAATTTTCCAAATTGTATGTTAGCGCTTTTAAATTGAGCGTCTGTTATAGTAACATTGTTTTCAAGGATAGGTTGTGTTGATTCTGTTTCAGTAGCTTTTTTGTTGCCACAAGAAAATAAAGCAAAGCTTAAAATAAATAGGATGATTATTTTTTTCATGATTTTTTTATTTAGAAATTAAATAATTGATTTGAATAGTGGTTTCGTTTAAATTTTTTACCGCATCGAGATAGTTAGAACGGATGCTGATCGCTTGGTTGGTAAGCATTACCCATTCTAAATAATTTAGCTCGCCATTGTTAAATTGTTTATTTGCAGTTTCAGAAATTAATGAGGCGTTTTTGAGAGCTGTATTTTCAAAGTAATTTACAGTTGCCAAATTAGATTGATATTGTCGTATGGCTGCATTAAATTGAGATTGTAGTAAATTCATCTCTTGTAAATAATTATTCTCAAAAATAGTTTGGTTTATTTTTGAAGAATTTATTTTAGCCTTTTGAGCACCAAAAAATAAAGGAATGCCAAGGCCAAATTGCAACGACTGAAATCTGGTATTTGAGTTGTAAGTTACATTATCAGATCCTGTGCCTTTCATGGTCATGTTGTAGTAACCAAAGTTTAGATCCGGCATCAAACGCGACTTTTCTAATTTTTGATTTATGAGAGAGGTCTTTTTTTGCTGTTCTATTATTTTTAACGATGGGTGTTGGTTTAATAAACTTTTATCTGTACTCACTTCTAAGTTTAATTTTGAACTAGTTTCAGTTGGGATAAATGAAGTAGAGGTGTTAAGTATTAACTTAAATTGAAGAAGTATCAATTCAATATCCTGTTGCAACTGGTAAAGTTGCATAGTAATATTTCCTCTTTGACTTTCGGCGGTAGTTTTTTCAAGAACGTTACTTTCTCCTGTTGAAAAACGTAGGTTAGCTTTTTCTAAAAACTTAGCATATATACTATCGTTTTTTAAGAGCAGATCTTCTTTTTCTTTTAAATAGAGGTAAGTATAAAACACCTGTCGCACCATTTTTTTTATATCTGCTTCCTTTAAAGAAATTGACAATACAGATGTTTTCCATTCTTCTGTTAACAGTTTTTTTTGATTAGAATAAACTGTAGGGAAATTAAATGATTGTGAAATACCGATTCGATTATCTGTGTAGTAGCTGTTTATTTGTCCGTATTCTCCGCTAACATTTGCTTGCGGAATAGAGGCGGATGTTTTAATTAATTTTTGCTGATATTGAGATCTTAATTTTTCGTTCTTAATGGTTAAATTATTTTTAAGTGCAGTATCTATTGCAGATTGCAAATTGATCGCTGTTTGTGCATTATAAAATTGACAATTAACAATTAACAATAAGCAAATGATGCAATAAAATCGATAAGTTAAAATTTTTAAAGAAAAGTGTTTCGGTATTTTTAAAATTTCATTCATAATTTAATATTTTTCTGGGTTTTTTATGGCATGAGCGATAAGTTTTCCAACTTCTTCATTTCTTTCAATTAAAATTTTTAGCGCTCATTATTAGAATTGGATTTGGTTATTATTGCTAATTGTTATTTGCTGATTGCTTATTTATCTTTTCAAAAACAATATATAAAATGGGTAAAACGAACAGGGTTAAAAATGTTGCTATCATCAATCCGCCAATAACAACAGTTGCTAACGGTCTCTGAACTTCTGCTCCGGCACCATTACTTAAAGCCATTGGTAAAAATCCCAAAGACGCTACAAATGCTGTCATTAGTACAGGTCTTAAACGCACTTTTGTACCCATTAAAACAATACGATGTAGACTTTTATAACCTTCTTTTTTAAGTCTGTTAAATTCGGCTATCAATACAATTCCGTTTAATACGGCCACACCAAATAAGGCGATGAATCCTACTCCCGCACTTATACTAAATGGCATACCTCTTAAGGCTAAAAAGAAAATACCGCCAATAGCAGATAAGGGAATGGCCGAATAAATTAATAAACCATGTCGAACTGAGTTGAAAGCAAAAAAGAGTAATAAAAATATTAATATTAATGAAACAGGAACAGCTATCATTAAACGTTGTTTTGCTGCATTCAAATTTTCAAATGCTCCTCCGTAAGTAATGTAATAGCCGGATGGAAACTTGATAGTAGCCTCTACCTTTTTTTGTAATTCATTTACAATGCTTTGAACATCTCTTCCTCTAACATTAAAACCAATAATAATTCTTCGTTTGGCATCTTCGCGTTGTATTTGATTTGGGCCATTCTTTATTTCTACTTTTGCGAGTTGATATAATGGAATTTGAGTGCCAAGTGGTGTTGGTATCAATAAATTTTTTACATCATCTAAGTCGTTACGCTTATCGGTGTTTAATCTCACAACCACATCAAAACGTTTTTCACCTTCAAAAAGTAATCCACTGCTTTGCCCTGCAAATGCAGTATTTACAACTTTATTTATTTCGGCAATATTTAAATTATATTGTGCAATGGCATCTCTGTTGTATTCAATGATTACTTCAGGCATACCTGTAACGGGCTCTAAATATAAATTTTTTGCTCCTTCAACGGTGTTTACAATGGCGCCTAATTTTTGCGAATACGCGGCAAGGGTGTCTAAATTCTCACCAAATATTTTACATACCACATCTTGTTTTGCGCCGGTCATTAATTCGTTAAATCGCATTTGCACAGGAAACTGGAAGCTTGTTGTAATTCCGGGAATGTCTGCAACTGCTTTGCTCATTTTTTCAGCTAATTCATTAAAGGTTTTGGCTGAGGTCCACTCAGATTTATCTTTTAAAATCACCATCATATCTGCTGCTTCCATGGGCATGGGGTCGGTTGGCACTTCACCGCTTCCAATTTTAGTAACTACCTTTTCTACTTCCGGAAATTGAGTTTTTAAAATATGCGCTGCCTTTTGCGTGTTCTCAATAGTCGTGTTTAAATTACTACCGGTTAGAACTCTAGTTTCTACTGCAAAATCTCCTTCTTCGAGCGCCGGAATAAATTCACCACCTAACGATGATAACACTATGATAGCAGAAATAAAAAGTAATATAACAGAGCTTAAAATTAATTTAGGAAAACGCACTATTTTACCTAATGCTTTTTGATAGGCCCGCTCTACAACATACATTAATTTATCAGAGATGTTTGGCTTGTGTTTTGTTTTTTTACTTAAGAACAAAGCGCTCATCATTGGAATATAAGTAAGCGATAATACAAACGCGCCTAGTAAAGCAAAAGCAACGGTTTGTGCCATTGGTTTAAACATTTTACCTTCTATGCC
>JBEIEI010000111.1:0-9301 GCA_040382975.1 Flavobacteriales bacterium | reverse complement strand
TGAGCGTTTGAAGAAGCGCCAAGCATACAAATCGAAATAAAAGTAAAAAGTATTTTTTTCATCATTATTTTATTTTATAATTAACTTTACAAATATAAAAATTTACTTCATGTATAAAAGAATTCTTTTTTTACCAATTTTCATATTACTCCTTATTGGATGTACAAGAAATGAATTGGATGTTGATATCTCTGAAATAGATGTTAAACCTTTAGAAGTATTGAGATTAGAAGACGATATTTTTTCTGTATCAGAGGCTAATTTTGAAGAAAAAAATAAAAGTCTAAATGCTAATTATGGTCCATTTTACGATCATTATATAGCAAGTTGTATCAACAAAGGTGGCGTAAATGATAGTTTATATAGATCGACTTTATTAAGTTTTAATAACGATAAGGATATGAAAGAAACATATGCTTATGTAAAAAAACTTTATCCGAAAGAAACCATTGAAGAAATAAATAATGAATTTACCAATTGTGTAAAACGCTTTAAATACCATTTCCCTAAAAGAAAACTTCCTTCTCGCCTAATTACCTGCACAACCGGGTATAATTATGCTGTTGCCTATACCGATAGCGCCTTGATATTGGGCTTAGATATGTATTTGAACGATACGACCATGTTTTACAAAATGCTTAACACGCCAATGTATCAGCTAAGAACAATGAATAAAAATTACATCGTACCAAACCTGGCAAAAGGTTGGCTATTAACGGAATTTGATAATTCGCAACCTGTTAACACCTTGCTTTACCACACTATTTTTTACGGTAAATTATTTTATGCGATTAATGCGTTATTACCTAACACCAATGATAGTTTAATAATTGGCTACAACACTAAACAAATGAGCTATTGTAAAGAAAATGAAAAAAACTTATGGGGCTATTTTGCTGAAAAGAACAGGCTTTTCGAAAACAATTTAAAAACTGTACAGGAACTTACAACGGATGGTCCGTTTACCGGAGCAATTAGCAAGGAATGTCCGCCACGCATTGCCATGTGGCTAGGCTGGCAAATAATACGTAGCTATATGAAAAACAATAAAGAGGCTACCTTAGAAAAACTAATGAATGAAACCGATGCGCAAACTATATTAAGTAAGAGTAAATACAGACCTTAGTTTATTTTGCTTTAAAGAAACAGAATACACTAGAAAACAAAAAAGGCGGAACAAATAAATTGTTCCGCCTTTTTAAATTATTAATTGATAATTATTTCTTTTTAACTGCTTTTTTCGCAGACTTTTTAACCACTTTTTTAATTACCGCTTTATTTGCTGCCGCCTTTTTAACCGGCGCTGCTTTTTTAGAAGCTGCTTTTTTAACCGGTGCCGACTTAGTTACTGTTTTAGTAACTAAAGTTTTTACAACCGTTTTCTTAGCTGCTGATTTTTTAGCTCCCTTTTTATCAAAGGCTTTCGGAACCTGAGCTACGATCATTTTCTTAACATCATCCAAAGACAGTTCCGCTAACTCATCAGGGGTAAATTTACCGCCGCCATCTTTAATTAATTTTAAAACAAGCTTTCCAAATTTCACAATTGGTCCCCAACGTGCATTTTCGATAGAAATTTTTTCTTCAGGCCAATTTTGAATATAACGGTTCGCTTCTTTCTCTAATTTTTTCTCTATCAATTCATTAATATCACTTTGCGATAAATTATCAAAATCGTAAGCTCTTGGCACGTTAATGAATAAACCTTCGTATTTAATAAATGGTCCAAATCTGCCTTTACCTTTTGTTACACCTTTACCTTTATACTTAGCAACAGGAGCATCTGCCAACTCTTTCTCTTTTATAATGGCAATAGCACCATCCATATCCAAACTTAATGGATCAATGGTTCTTGGTATAGAAATAAAGGCTTCGTCTAACTTAATATATGGTCCAAAACGACCAACACCAACAACCACTTCTTTACCTTCGTAAGTACCTAAATTCATCGGTAATTTAAAAAGATCAAGTGCTTCTTCTAAAGTTATCGTTTCTATACTTTGCGTTTTTCTTAAACTCGCAAAACGAGGTTTTTCTTCAGACCCTTCAATGGTTTCGCCAATTTGTGCTAATGGCCCAAAACGACCAATACGCACAATTACAGGTTTATCCGAAACAGGATCATTTCCTAATGCGCGCTCACCACTGGCACGCTCACTATTTTCAGAAGTGGTTTCAACCGTTTTGTGAAAAGGTGTGTAAAAGCCCTTCAACATTTTTTGCCAATCTAAATTTCCTTCTGCTATTTCGTCAAACTCTTCTTCAACCTTAGCAGTAAAATTAAAATCTAAAATGGTTGGAAAATATTGTAACAAGAAATCATTTACTACCATTCCAATATCTGTTGGAAATAATTTTGATTTCTCGGCACCGGTATTTTCTGTCCTTATATCTTTTTTAACGGTTTTATTTACAAGAGTAAATTGAACATACTGTCTAGGAGTTCCTTCTCTATCAGTCTTCTCAACATAATTACGTTTTTGAACCGTACTAATAGTTGGTGCATAAGTACTCGGACGACCAATTCCTAACTCCTCTAATTTTTTAACTAAACTTGCCTCAGTATATCTCGCAGGATGATGTGTGAAACGTTGTGTAGCGCTAATTTCTTGGCTTTCTAATTTTTCGCCAACTTTCATTGGTGGTAACATGGATGAGTTTTCTTCGTCAGTATCTTCATCATCGGTACCTTCCATGTACACTTTTAAGAAACCATCAAATTTCAACACTTCCCCTTGTGCAACAAACAATTCAGTTGCGCCGCTAACTTTAACTTTTGCGGTTGTTTTTTCTAATTCAGCATCGCTCATTTGAGATGCAATGGTGCGCTTCCAGATCAGATCATATAAACGTTGTTCGTTACGTTCACCTTCAATAGCAGTTCTATCAATATAAGTAGGACGAATAGCCTCGTGAGCCTCTTGTGCTCCTTTACTCTTGTTTTTGTATTTACGAGGATTAAAATATTTTGCTCCGTAATTAGCGTTGATTGCCTTGTTTGCCTGATCCATTGCTGTTTCAGATAAATTAACCGAGTCAGTTCTCATGTAAGTGATCTTTCCTGCCTCATACAAACGCTGTGCTACTTGCATGGTTTGAGCAACAGAAAATCCTAATTTACGAGCAGCTTCCTGTTGTAATGTAGATGTAGTAAAAGGCGCAGCCGGCGAACGTTTCGCAGGTTTGGTCTCTAAACTTTCTATGGTATAAGATGCAGCTTTACACTTTTCTAAAAATGCCTGTGCTTCGGCTTCAGTATTAAAACGTTTATCTAATTCTGCTTTTAAAATTCCTGTTCCAACTTTAAATAAAGCTGATACTTTGTATGCAGAAGTAGAAGTGAATTTTTGAATTTCGCGCTCACGCTCTACAATTAACCTAACGGCTACGGACTGTACACGCCCGGCCGATAAACTCGGACGAACTTTGCGCCATAAAATTGGTGATAATTCAAAACCTACTAATCTGTCTAACACACGGCGTGCTTGCTGTGCGTTAACTAAATTAATATCAATTTCGCGTGGATTTTCTATAGCTTTTAATATTGCAGGCTTTGTAATTTCATGAAAAACAATTCGCTTGGTGTTCTTTTTTGTTAATCCTAAAGTTTCGTATAAATGCCAGCTAATTGCCTCCCCTTCACGGTCCTCATCGGATGCAAGCCAAACCATATCGGCTCCCTTTGAAAGTTTTCTTAATTCGGCAATAACTCGTTCTTTATCGGGTTGAACTTCGTAAGTAGGCGTAAAGTTGTTCTCGATATCAACCCCAAATCCCTTTTTTACAAGGTCTCTGATGTGACCGAAACTTGATTTAACAGTAAAATCTTTTCCTAAAAATCCTTCTATTGTTTTGGCTTTTGCCGGGGACTCAACTATAACTAAATTTTTCGCCATGTATACTATATATATGTATGTGAATTAAAAGTTTGGTTTTAAACTCAAAAATTAAGGCATTTTAATCCAAAATTTTGATTTTTGACCGCTTTTAAAGTTTGCAAAGGAAAAAAATAAATAACACAAATTCCAAAAATTTAAATTTTATGCTCTTTTTTTTGAAAAAGTACTATAAAATTGTTAAAAATATGTCAAATTGGCATAAATTTCATACTTTTGAAAGTTCAAAATGAATTTAGAAGGAAAAATTATAGACGAAGATATCCAAGGACAACCATTAATGATTGAATCAAAATTGGTGAATGGCAAAAAAATGTTTTTGGAGAGTTATGGTTGCGCCATGAATTTTAGCGATAGCGAAATTGTAGCCTCCATTTTAATGGATAATGGGTATACAACCACCCAAAATTACGAGGAAGCAGATGTTATTTTTGTTAACACTTGTGCAATTAGGGATAATGCCGAGCAAAAAGTACGTAATCGCTTGAATGATTTTAAGCGTGTAAAACAAAAAAATCCAAAAGCCTTGGTTGGTGTATTGGGCTGCATGGCCGAACGTTTAAAAGCTCAATTTTTAGAACAAGAAAAATTAGTAGATATAGTTGTTGGGCCCGACTCATACCGCGATTTGCCAAATTTAATTGAAGAAGCAGAAGATGGACATAAGGCCATTAATGTTATTTTAAGTAAAGAAGAAACATACGCCGATCTAACCCCTGTTAGGCTAGGTACAAATGGTGTAACTGCATACATAAGTATTATGCGTGGCTGCGATAACATGTGCAGTTTTTGTGTAGTACCTTTTACTAGAGGTAGAGAGAGAAGTAGAGATCCTGAAAGTATTGTTGCAGAAGCAAAAGATCTTTTCGAAAAAGGATATAGAGAGGTTACTTTATTAGGCCAGAACGTTGATAGTTACCTATACAGCGGTGGCGGACTAAAAAAAGAAACTTTAACCGATGAACAAAAAAAATTAGCAACTAATTTTGCTCAATTATTAGAAAAAGTTGCTTTGGTTAGTCCGGAATTACGCGTTCGTTTTTCAACCTCACATCCAAAAGACATGACGGATGAAGTTTTAGAAACCATTGCTAAACATGAAAATATTTGCAAATACATTCACTTACCTGTACAAAGCGGCAATAGCAGAATTTTAGAAGCTATGAACCGCGGCTATACTAGAGAATGGTACTTAAACAGAATAGATGCCATAAACAGAATAATTCCGGGTTGTGGAATTAGTACAGATATTATTACAGGGTTTTGTACCGAAACAGAAGAAGATCATCAAGACACTTTAAGTTTATTAAAACAAGTGCAATATGATTACGGTTTTTTATTTATGTACAACGAAAGACCAAAAACTTTAGCTGAACGTAAATATAAAGATGACGTGCCGGATGCTGTAAAAAGCAGAAGACAAAGTGAGATAGTTGCATTACAACGCGAGAACAGTGCCATAAAAACAAAGGCCGGTGTTGGAAAAGTGCATAAAGTTTTGATAGAAGGTTTTTCAAAAAAATCAGACGAGATGTTTATGGGAAGAAATACACAGAACACTGTGGTAGTTTTCCCTAAATTAAATTATAAAAAGGGCGATTATGTAAATGTATTGGTAACCACTTGTACCAGCAGTACTTTGATTGGACGCATCGTTGATTAAAGATAAAAGATTTAGGATTAAAGATAGAGTCGTTTATGAATCATAATTTTAGAGAATTAAAAATTTGGCAAAAAGGCATTGACTTAGTTGATGTTTGTTATGACTTTGTGAACGATCTACCAAAAGAAGAAAAATACAATTTGATATCTCAAATTACTCGATGCGCATGTTCTATTCCAACCAATATCGCTGAGGGTTGTGGAAAAAGAACACCAAACCATTTCGCTGAATATTTGTCTACCTCTTTAGGCTCTTGTTTTGAATTAGAAACGCATCTGGTTATTTGTGACAGAAGAGATTTTGAAAAAAAAGAAATCAGAATAGAATTAACTGAAAAAATAAATGAACTAAAAAACATGATTTTTAACTTCCGTGAAAAAATAGTAGTTAAAAAAGTCATAAATCATTTATCATAAATCATTTGTCTACTAATGAACACGCAAGATTTAAAACAAAAATTCGGAATAATTGGAAATAATCCATTGCTTGAAAGAGCTGTGGATATTGCGCGTCAGGTTGCGCCAACAGATCTTAACGTTGTGATCAATGGAGAAAGCGGTACCGGTAAAGAAGTTTTTCCGCAGATCATTCATCAAAACAGTGCTCGTAAACACGGACCATATATCGCAGTTAACTGTGGCGCAATTCCGGAAGGCACAATCGATAGCGAATTGTTTGGTCACGAAAAAGGAGCCTTTACAGGCGCAACAGAGGCTCGTAAAGGGTATTTTGAAGTAGCCAATGGCGGAACTATTTTTTTAGATGAAGTTGGCGAGTTGCCATTGTCTACTCAGGCGCGTTTATTAAGAGTTTTAGAAAGTGGCGAATATATTAAAGTTGGCAGTAGTAAAGTTTTAAAAACAGATGTGAGAGTAGTTGCTGCAACAAACATAAATTTTTATCAGGCTTTAGAAAAAGAAAAATTCAGACCTGATCTTTATTACCGTTTAAACACTGTTCCAATTTATCTACCACCATTAAGAGAAAGAAAAGAAGACATTCATTTATTATTCAGAAAATTCACAAATGATTTTGCTGCAAAATACCGCATGCCCGGAATTAAATTGACTGGAGATGCTGAGCAAGTTTTAATAAATTATTATTGGCCCGGAAATATCCGTCAGTTAAAAAATATTGCCGAACAAATTTCTATCATTGAAAAAAACAGAGAAATTAATGCTGATCTGCTTCTAAAATATTTACCGCAATACAATTCAAGTAATGTGCCAACGGTTCTGAGAACAGATGGTTTTTCTAGCGGCGCAGCCTTTGATAACACTGATAAAGAAATTATCTTTAAAGTTTTACGCGATACCCGAGCGGAATTAAATGATCTTAAAAAAGTAGTTTACGATCTGGTTTCTAATGCTACCGGAAAAATTAATGCTGTAAATTCAGAAGACATTCAAATCATTAATCGTATCTATAATGCAGGCGGAGAATCAAATAAAGACACTTCTGCTTTAAGTTTTCACACGCCGGCTTTGCAAGTAAATAATGGCAATGCACAGGTTATAGAAGTTGAAGAGACGTTATCACTTCAGGACAAAGAAATTGATATGATAAAAAAAGCATTACGGAAACATAAAGGCAAACGTAAATACGCCGCAAAAGAATTGGGAATTAGCGAAAGAACACTTTACAGAAAAATTAACGAATATAAAATTGAAGAATAAGTTTGGGTAGGTTAATCACATATTTTCTTTTTTTATCATTAGCTTTTAGTGGTTGTAAAACAACTGTTTCACTAAGTGGTGCAACAATTCCGCCCGAAGCAAAAACAATAAGTGTTGGCTTTTTTACTAATAATACCACCTTAGGAGCCCCAAGTTTATCGCAACGTTTTACTGAAAAATTAAGAGATGTAGTTTCGCAACAAACAAATTTAGCTTTGATAAAACAAAACGGCGATCTGCAATTTGAAGGCTATATTTCTGATTATAATGTTTCACCAATTGCAATTTCGGCAGATCAAGCCGGACAAAACAGAATGACTATTTCTGTAAATGTAAAATACACTAATAAATTTGAGGTCTCAAAAAACTTTGAACAAACCTTTACTCGCTTTAAAGATGTGGCCAGTGACATAAACATTTCTGTAGCCGAACCCGAATTAGTTACCGAAATTTACAGACAATTAACCGAAGATATTTTTAACCGAGCATTTAATAATTGGTAAAATGCAAGCTGCCGAACTATTAAAATATATTAAAGATCCGAACTTGCTTGATAAGCAGAGTACGGCAGAGTTGCAAAAACTTGTAATTGATTTCCCGTATTTTCAAACGGCGCATTTATTATTAAGCATGTCGGCTAAAAAATGGGATGCTTCGATCTATCAACAAAGCCTTAAAAAAACAGCCATTGTTGCTACCAATCGTGCGCACCTTTTTCATTTAATTAATCAGGCAGAAAATGAACAGGTTATTGAAAAAGAAGTTGAACCTGTTATTGTTAAACAAGCAATTATTGAAGAAAAAATTATTTCGGAACCTGTAGTTGAAGAAATAAATAAACAGGAAGAAATTAAACACGAACTGGATATTTTAAAAGCTACCGATGTTTTAACCGAAACTAAAAAAGAATTAATTGCTGAAGAGGTTTTAGAAAAAGAAATTGAAAAACAAGTTGTTGCTGCCTACATTGAAAAAGAAATAAATAAAACACAAGAACTTTATAATCCAACTAAAGGAAAAGAAGAGCCGGAGAATTTTAGCGATTGGTTATTATTTTTAAAGAAAAACAACGGACAATCCTATCAAAATATAGAAGATCAGGTAAACGAGAAAAAAGAAAGAAAACTTACTCCTAAAGTAAAAGATGTTCCTTCTACCGGAGAAATAACAAATAAAACACTCTCTCAAAAAGAAAGGAATAAAGCATTGATCGACAAAATAATTGAGACCAATCCAGGGCTAATTCGAAACAAAGAGGAACCTAAATTTTACACCCCCGATACAAAAGCAAAAGAGAGCTTAATTGAGAACGAACACCTCGTTACAGAGACTTTAGCCAAGATTTATGCTTTGCAAGGTAGTGTAAATAAGGCAGTTAGGGCTTATGAAATATTAAGTTTGAAATTTCCACAAAAAAGTGCTTACTTTGCATCCCTAATTCAAAAATTAAAAAACAACCAATAAAAAACATATAACATGATCTTTTCAATTTTAATTATTTTAGTGTGTATTTTACTAATATTAGTAGTGTTAGTTCAAAACTCAAAAGGTGGCGGAATTCAAAGTCAATTTGGAGCTGCAACTCAAATTATGGGTGTTAAACGTGGCACTGAGTTTATTGAAAAAGCTACTTGGGGTTTAGCTATGTTATTAATCCTTTTAAGCGTTTTAATGGCTCCAAAAAGCAGCATGACTCCAACAACAACTGAAGAAAGTGGTTCTATTGCTAAAAAGAAAGCGCAAAGCGCAGTTGCAATACCTCAACAACAAGCTCCTGCTGCGCAACCTGCTGCACCGGTTGAACAACCTAAATAAAATTTTTACTATCAAATATAAAGCCATCCTAAACAGGATGGCTTTTTTTATGCCTTCAATTTAAGATTTAAAGCCTCTTTTAAACAGCTATTATGTTAACACATAGTTGAGTTTATTTCCTATTAATTTAACTGCGTTATTTAACTTTATAAAAAAATTAGTTATGCAGGTTTTTAAATTTGGTGGTGCTTCTGTTAAAGATGCTGATTCGGTAAAAAATGTTGCTTCCATTTTAAAAAAACACGCTGATC
>JBEIEI010000110.1:0-9330 GCA_040382975.1 Flavobacteriales bacterium | reverse complement strand
GTTATATCTTGAGATACCGAATTCGTGACCAATATATAAATGACCTTTTTTAGATTGAAGTATGGAATAAATTGTTTTTGATGGTAAGCCCTGCTCGGTAGTTATTTGGTAATAATATAAATTGTTGTTTTGACCAATAATTAAATTGGATATTACAACTAGTATTACAAACAGATGTTTCACTTTTACAAAAAACACAATAATATGTAAGTTTACAAAATTTAGTGATTACCGTTTAGCAATTAAAAGCTACTGTTCATAAAGTTTTATGGTCTATTTCAAAATATCTATGTTTTTGGCCAGTCTATAATTTTATTTTTGATGAAAATTCAACACTGTGAAGATCAAATTATCCATATTATTAGTAATGTTCATTGCTACTCTAGTTTCTCAAAATCAAAATGAAAAATTGAGTAGTTTTAATGCAGCCTCACTTATACCGGCTTCTGTTACCAACAATAAGTTAGAGGTTAAAACAAAAGTTTGGCCAATTACTCTAGAGCGTCAGGGTAATTCTGTATCAAAAATTGTATTATTAAGAGCAGGCGTGTTAGAGGAAATTTATCAGCCGGATGTACCTTCTTTTCCATCCTATTTTTATACGAGCGATAATCGCTTATGTTTTATAAATGATGTTTTTGTTTATTATAAAATGAATAGTGGTACGCCAAGCATATCTTATGTTTTAGCCGATAATGCGGATAAACTTAATAATTGCGATGTTTCTAAATTAAGTTCTAGTATGGTTGATTATTTTGCTATGATAAGTCACGAACAGCGAACAGCGAAAGAAAGTTTTAAAGGTGATTTGGCTGCAGCAAAGGAAAAAGAAAAGTTAGCAAATTCGCTAAAAGGTAAAAACATAAAATCTCTTGAAATTGTATGGTTAACCGATGAGGCCAAAACGGGCATGCAATCAAAAATACAATTTGGAGTAAAGGCAACAGATGTGAGTGGTAAAGTGTTTTCTACAGATAATTTGGGTGGTAAAACTGCTTGGGAAGATTTTATCATTTCTTCAAAAGGTGCTATTGCCGGCGACGAATATCTTACCGTAGATACTGATGGTTCTAAGATCCAAAATGATATGGTGTATTTAAATGTTAAAAATAAATATTTACCTTCTTTAGAAACAAATTCCTCAATAAAACTTGCTTATAATACCCCTGTAAAATTGTCGTACCCGGGCAAAAATGGTTGTCCGCCACTTATTAGTGGCACTGGCACAAGAGGAGGTGGAGCGCCAGATGCAGAATTAAATGTGTGTAATAGTAACGACAATAAATATGTTTTAATAGAAGTTAAAATAGGTGGCACAACTTTACATCGTGTAAAATTAAATAAAGAGGTGCCGTTTTATTTAGATGTTACTGGTGGTGGCGGTTGTTCGGGAAGAAGTGAAAAAACGGTGCAGGGTGGTAAAGGTGGCGATGCCGGAAATGGTGGAGATGTTACAGTAAATAAGGATCTTAAATTAACTGGTGATAATTTAAACATCTATAACTCCGGTGGCAGGGGGGGTAAAGGCGGCAAAGGCAAACCCCTCGATGGACCAAATGGTTCAGATGGTAATTCAGGTATAATAAATTATAATTCAAAATCAATTCAATTAAACTACTAATAAAACAAACATGAAAACAAAACTAATGACAATTGCATTTTTTGCCTTGACAATTAATGTTTCTAACGCACAAGGATTTTTAAATAAATTAAAAGAAGCTGCAAAGCCCAAGGAACCTGTAAAAAACGAAAAAAAAGCTATTCAAGTTGCTGATAAAGCAGATGATTTTAAAGATGAGTTTGGTTATTCTGGGAAGTATTTTTCTTTAGATACACTTTGGAATAAGAAAGATCAATTTACACAAGAAAAAGATCTTGATTTTGCATTGGCTCTTAAATGGAAATTTGTTAGGGAAGAAAGTGGAAATGTTGTAAATAGATTACAAAGATATTATGGGGAAGAATTAATTGATAGTTATCAGTTTACATTAGATGAAAAATCTCTCGAGAAGAATAATATAGTTATTTTTAAACAAGACTATGGTTCGAATGGTAATTTTTTTCTTGTAATGTTAGAAAAAGATGTATTTGGTTTAGCAAAAGTTGATTACTACAAGAACGTAATCATAGAATATATAAACACTTATTCTAAAGATCAAACCAAATTGGCTACCTACGACAAAGAAACTGGTGCTGCTAAAATGCAACAAATATTAAATAAAAATAAGGCGGGAGAAATTGATGCACTTAGAGCTAAGTGGATGAAAAATGATACCTACACAAAAATGGTTGGTAAAATAGGATTTATTGATCAATATTCTAAAGTAGCCTATAATAGAAATGAAATTACCGAGAAACTAGATGCTTTTATGAGTTCAGTTGAATTAGGGAAACAGTCTATTTTTTACCGTGCTTATTTTAAAACTCCCAGTGCGGCATTATGTGCAGGATGCGAAGTAAATACAACGTATGAAATTGAAGGTGTTAAGGTTTCTAGAATCGAGCAACGTAAAAAATCATCCAAGTGGTCTAATTATATTAAACAAAAATTTGTTACAGATGATTTCTTCACAGGAGCTCCTTCTATTGTAAGTTTTCAAGAGAATATTGCTGATTACGCATTCTTGTATTGTATTTATCAAAATAAAGACAAGTTTAAGGAAGGTAAAGTTGTAAAAATGAAGGTTACAATTACCACAAATCAAGAGGGTGTAGATAAAGATGTTTTGGCCGAAGGCACTCTTAGTCTTGTTTATAAAAACGCAAACAAAGATGGTTTTGATAAAATGATCAAATGGATTGATGATCTATTAGCTGAATAAGTAGTATAATTCGTAAATAAAAAAGCCCCGATTACGGGGCTTTTTTATTTCAAAAAATAAGATAATTTATTTTACTAAATAATTAGCCTCGTGTTTTATTTTAAAATTGCATGAGTTTGCTATAAAACATTTTTTATTTGCCAAGTCATGTAATTCATTTGCCTTGGCAATATGATCTTTATTGGTGATCGTAATAGTTGGTTTTAAGGTTACTTCTTTAAAGTTACCACCGCCACTTTCGTTTTCCTGCATCACACCCTCTGCATTATCAACGTATTCAACAACGGTAATGCCATTATCGGCACATAAATGTAAATACCATAACATGTGACAAGATGATAAGGCAGAAAGAAAAAAATCTTCAGGATTATGTTTTGTGCCATCTCCTCTAAACGGTGTATCGGAAGAGCATAAGATATCTTCTTTATTATTTACGGATAGCGTATGATCACGACTATAATATCTGGCATCCACTGTGCCTTCCCCTAAATTTCCTGTCCAGGTAATAGTTGTTTTGTAATGGTGTTCTTTTTTCATGATATTCAAATCTAATTAATATTTTAACCACATAGATACATAGTTTTTAATAGGTTAGTTTATAAATTTATTAAGCTAACATATTAGAAGGAGGGAGGTTTCCTCTTTGTGAAACTATGATCACTTTAAAATTGTTTACTTTTCAATGTTTCTATGTGGTTTAATTTATTTAGTGCTAATTGGCATTTGCATTTTGGCTTTACTTATTTTTCCGCCATTAATTAGTTTAATTAAAATAGGATCGATCGTTTTATCATCTTTGTTTTTTTTCTTTATCGTAGGAGTCTGAATGCCTTGCCAAGTGTCAGTTTTGCACCAACCGGTAATTTCGCCGCCATCCACAATTAACTTAGCGTTTTTTTCTAATTTTATTTTACCATTAATTGCCATGGCAGTTTTACATTTTATGGTAAGCGTTACTCCTTTTTTTACAACTATGTCTTTGTATAATTGAATGTCAAAATCCCAAATTTCGTCAGAAGATATTTTCCACACATGTTTATGATCACTTTCAACATCTTTAGCATAATGTCTAATGTTGCGACCAAGGTTCGAATTAATATGCATGCTTCGGATCCTTCGTCCCATTTGTAAGGGCGACATCCATCTGTTATAGCGTTGTCCGCCCATTAAATTATTGCTGGTGTCTGGTGTTGATTCATAACAAGAATAACAAGGTGCATTATCGGGTAAAGTGGTTGCTTCTTTTTCGTGCTGACAAGCAGGGTTATTATTAGGGAATACATCACTTAAATAATCCATCGAGCCACAGGCGGCATTAAAGTTTTGCCAGTCCGATCCACCGCCTCCGGTATTAACATAGGTATGCCCTAATCCAAAAGCGTGACCGATTTCGTGGAGTAAATGCGATCTTCCAAAAACAAGATCCTGTCCTTGCAGTGTAGTAACTAAGGCAGCATTTCCTTTATAGCTAGAAAGATGTCCTGGTCCATCGCTGCCATTAAACACCAAAGGCATGCCTTCTTTAATGCGATTAGAATCTGTTTTTTCTATAAAATTAAATAAGGCCTCATCGTTATAGGATACATACAATTCTTCGTTCGGATAAAAATAAATATTTGTTATTTCGTATTGTATTTTAGAATCACAAATATAGCGGGGTGTAAAATCCTGCATTTGATAGGTAGCATGCCTTTCTGCAGAAAATCGTTCTTGGTTGCCGTTGGTAATAGAATCTAACAATGTTTTTAAAACCGGCAATCCGTTAATTTTGTTATCGTTCATTTGCCATCTGCCAACATCCTCAATAGGTTTAAACACATGAACAGTAATTTTTAAAGTTATAACTTGATCTTTATTTTTAGGAATATAAAACGATTGTTGTTGGTATTTTTTTTGATAAGCTTCTGATGCGGAACTGCAATTTGATGAATTAGTAGTAAGGGAAGTTGGAGCATCGTTAATTTTTAATTCAGATGTAGTTGTTTTTTTTTGTGATAAAATAGCGCTGGAAATAAAAGAAAATATAAAAATGTAAGCTATTGAAAATTTATGAATAGCCATTTTAGTATGAGTCATTTTTTTTTAAAAAAAATTAAAGTGAATGTTTAATTAACCTACTATGAAATTACATTTTTTTGGGGCATAAAAAAAGGTCAATTTTAAAACTGACCTTTTTTATTTTTTAAATTAAATATTAGAATTTAAAACTCGCTCCCACGGTAAGATAAGAAATACCATAACCAAGTTCACCATATACTGCAATGTTTTTAGCTAAATAATAACGGCCGCCTCCAAAAAACGACCATGCTGGCCAAAGACTTGAATTACTTAACTGATAGTAATTTTTGTTTGGATCAGTACTATTAGTTTCGTAAGAATAGCTTGTATATCTTAAGCCAATAATGCCTCCAAAATAGATCTCACCCTTTTCAAAGTTAAGCGCATCTAAATGATAAGCGCCTCTTACTGCAAACATCATATACTTCCAGTTATGGCGGTAATAATATTTGTTATTATTGTAGTAATAATCATCATATTTTAAATACGCACTTTGATAACCAAAGTATCCACCTATACCTAAAAAACCCGGACCAACTTTTTTCTTTAACGCCTGCTCATAGCTTACGCTTAATGCAGGGCTTGAGCGATAACTATAGCCAGTTGCACGAGAGTAATTATAATAGCTTCTTCCGCCAAACCCAATTCCAATATTTAAGATCTTACTGCTTTCGTTAAAACAACCTCCCCCGGATGATGCAGAACTTGAACTAGAGGAATTATTTTTATTGTTTTTATTATTTTGAGCATTTGATTGATTGTTACTTAGGATAAGTAGAGCAAATAACAAGTAAACTAATTTTTTCATTATGGAGATTTTAAATGATTAAAATTTGATGACTAAATATACAACTATTCAATTTTTAAAATTTCGTGTTTTTAAAAACTTATCACCATTTTTTTTCGCGCTATATATTTAAATCGATTTATTTAATTGGATTAACATCTCTTCTTATGGCATAAATTAACTCATCAATAAATTCACCATTTTTAAATAGTGTTTTTTCAAAACTAGCTTCCAATTTAAAACCGGTTTTTTCGAGAACTCTTTGTAATGCAGCGTTAGTTCCAAAAGGTCTGGTAATGTCAAAATTCATAAAGCCATGATCTACCATTTTAATAATAGCTTTTGTTGTAATGCCTTGTCCCCAAAAAGGTTCAACTAACCAATAATCTAATTCTACATTCTTGCAATCTACATCGTCTTGTGGATGAATGCCAATGCCGCCAGCCGCTTGGCCGTTTATGGCAATAGCAAGAATATTTTATGGTTTTGTTTTGAAGCAAACTCAATAAATTGCACGCCGGTTTCTTTTGTGTATGGATGCGGGATTTTTTTGGTCATATAATTTGCAATGTTTTTGTTGTTTGCAAATTTAACTAAACTTTCCAGATCATCCGTTGTTCATGGTCTTAGAGAAAAACTCATAATAGTTAACCTAATAATAAACGAAAAAATAAAAACAGAATGAAATTAGAATTTACTTCTTAATTTTGCACGCTTACGTTTTTGTTTAAAAATGTAACTTACAGTTACTTCAAGCGTCATATATGAATCATTTTGATCGTCGCCACGTTGAGCACCAATCCCTTGAGAATCCGGTAATGTTTGTCCGTAAACTAGGCCTTTATTTGGATCAGCCATTTGTGCAGATAATGGGCCATATGCTTCAGTTAAAGCACGAGAGTCATAATAAGTTGTACCAACATCGTCAATGTAATCCGTAAAAGTTTTGCGCCAAGCAAATTCTAAACCAACTGCCCATTGCTTATCTATTGTCAGTTTATAATATGCTCCAAGTGGAATACAAACGCTGTAATTTGTGTATTTTTTTGGGCCACCTGGTAGGCCTTGCCCCTCGGTATTCAAGGGCATTAGTTCAATATATTGACCTTCCGGACTTCTGCCTTTGGGATTGTAGTAAAATCCTCCTATTCCTGCAAATACAAATAAAGAATGATTGTTTGAATTCTGCCTTCTACTTAAGGTTCTTCTTATTCCATATCTGTTTCCTGTTTTACCAGACTGGTAACCAATTTCAACCCTGCCGGCTAATTCAAAAATATTCGATTTGAAATTTAAATTTCTATTATTTCTATATTGCTCTTGTGTTAGAGCATCATCTCCTTTTACAATTATATAATTAAATTTTCCTGCAACGTTTAACCAACGGGTTAATTTGTAGCGGTAGCCAAGACCAAAAGCAGTTTTTGTTTGAGAAAGTTCTAAATCTACAGGACTGTAATCTTTACCAATTTTATCTCTACCTCCAAGGTCCCCCAAAAAGTTAGAAGTTCCTGCACTAATAAAAATTTCTTTCCTGAATTTTTTCCAATCGCTAGCGCGCGTGTAATTCTGAGCCTCAGTAATTAGCACAAACAAACATGTGGTGAATAAAAAAAGAATCTTTCTCATTTAAATTTGCCCAATAAAAATAGGAAAAAAACTAACAG
The DNA here is from genome assembly GCA_040382975.1 of Flavobacteriales bacterium. Taxonomy (GTDB): domain Bacteria; phylum Bacteroidota; class Bacteroidia; order B-17B0; family Aurantibacillaceae; genus Aurantibacillus. The sequence goes on along the minus strand of JBEIEI010000110.1, from coordinate 1,996 downwards.
AACCATAATTAAATTGAAATATTTATTCAAAGGAATTGTAACGGATTATTAACTAATTGAAAAACAAGCTATTAAAGTTGATTAAATACACTTTTTCGGTTGCTCTTGTAATTGCAGTATATAACCAACGTAGAAAATTTTCATCTATATTTTCTTCCTTTAAAAAACCTTGATCAATAAATACGATTGGCCATTGGCCACCTTGAGATTTGTGGCAAGTTATGGCATAACTAAATTTTACCTGGAGTGCATTATAGTAAGGACTGTTTTTTAAATACGCCATTCTTATTCCCTTTATTGGCTCGTCTCTTACATCGTCTAAAACTGATTCAAATAATTGTTTTTGTTCGGCCTGGCTTAACGAGGGATTATCTGTAAAAAGGGTATCAGTAATTATTTTTACTTGCTGCTCAGGTAAATTAGGGTAATCAATAAAGCGTACTTGACATTCACAAAAATTAAAACCATATAAATTTTCTCTATTAACTAAACGTGTTATTTCTGCCATATCACCATTTGCAATAAAACCCGCTTCTCCGTTATTTTCAGGCAACCAAAAATAATTGTTTTTTACCACCATTATTTTATCACCTGTACAAATATCTTCTTCGTACAATTTAATTCTGTTACGAAAACTTTGGTTGAATAAATTCGCTCGTTTATTACTTCGGGTTATAATTACCACGTTTTCTTCGCCATATTTTGAAATTGCAGAATTGATACAATCTTCCAATTCATCGCCGGGTAAATTTATTACATCGTTACCACATATTAATTTTGGGAATTCAAATTCTTGGTTGCCAATATTGTTTCTAATGTTTGTTGCGTTTAATAATATTCCGCTTTCTAATCTCTGTCTTGCTACTTCTTTTAATTCAAAGAAATTAATATTTAAATGAAATGCGGTTTTTAAGTAATGTTCATTTAGGGCTGGGCTTTCGCTACTGCCAACCGGGGGTAACTGAGCAGTATCGCCAATTAAAATTAATTTACAATTATCACCACTATAAACATATTCGAATAAATTTTCCAATAAACTATTCATCAAATTTTGTCCGCCCGAATCGGCACTTATCATTGAAGCCTCATCTACAATGAACAAGGTGTGTTTATGTAAATTTTCGGATAATGAAAAGTGAAAAGAGCCATCGGCACCAATTTGTTTTCTGAATATTTTTTTATGAATGGTTTGCGCTATTTTTTGAGAATACATTCCCAGCACCTTTGCTGCACGGCCAGTTGGAGCTAATAAAACACTTCGCCATTTTATACCGGGTAATGCTTTAGTAAAGGCTGAAATAAGATTTGTTTTACCTGTTCCGGCATATCCCCTTAAAATAAATACGCTGCGTTCGTCTTTATTAAAAATAAATTCCGAAATTTTTTGAATAGCAATTTTTTGATCTTCGTTTGCTATAAAAGGAAGATAACCGGAAACTATTTTTTCAAATTCGTTGGATGAATTTATGGCAGACATGAATGATTAAATGTAAATAAAAAAGCCACCCTAATTAGGGTGGCTTCATAACTTTTTTTAATTAATTAATTATTGCATAGTAAAGCTAAATGACTGACCGTTTAAGGTTACGGTACCTGCAAAATCACAAGCTCCGTTACCGAAATCAATAAAACGAGTTGGGCGATTACCAGGAGTATATTCAATTTTACCGCTAATAAAAGGATGACGGTGAGGTTTAGTATTATCAGGAGTACAAGTAAAATCTCTTACAAGATCTTTAGCAGTTGCAGTAAAGTTTTCACCCTTAGCGTTTATACCTGATGCGCTTCCATTTAGTTTAACCTTTGCCTTGGTCCAGTTAATAGCTGAACTTTGACCGTTATAACAAAGAGGATCGCCAGAACTTAGTAATTCTTTAGTACGATTACATGTCCAAGAAATAGTTCCGCCATTATTTGCCTTTACAATTGAAATTTGGGCAGTTACCGACCATGTTAAATTATACGGAGGGTATGGGCCGGCAGGATAAGAAAGTGG
>JBEIEI010000109.1:0-9557 GCA_040382975.1 Flavobacteriales bacterium | reverse complement strand
CCAAAAATATAATTGTCGTTTAACGAGCCAACATATTCTCCTTTATCCGTAACCGGAATTTGTGAGATAGAGAACTTACTTAATAATCCTAACGCTTCGCTAATTGTAGCGTTCACATCTACCGTTAGTAATTTTTGGTTCTTGTGGTTAGCAATTAAGTCAACCGCTTTTGGTTTTGTAACTTCTAAAAAGTTACGATCACGCATCCAATCATCATTAAACATTTTACCCATGTAACGTGTACCGTGATCATGAAAAATAACCACTACCACATCGCCTTTTTTAAACATGTCTTTCATTTGCATTAAGCCTGCCATTGCAGAACCTGCACTGTTTCCTGCAAAGATCGCTTCTTCTTTAGGGATACGACGCGTCATAACTGCCGCATCTTTATCGGTTACTTTTTCAAAATGATCAATAATGCTAAAATCAACATTGGCTGGTAAAAAATCTTCACCAATTCCTTCGGTGATGTATGGGTAAATTTCATTTTTATCAAAAATACCGGTCTCTTTGTATTTTTTAAATACCGAACCATAAGTATCAATTCCTAAAATTTTAATGTTCGGATTTTTTTCTTTTAAATATCTTCCTGTTCCGCAAATGGTACCGCCGGTGCCAACACCAACCACTAAGTGCGTGATCTTTCCGTCTGTTTGATCCCAAATTTCCGGTCCGGTTTGTTCGTAATGCGCTTGCGAGTTGCTTAAGTTATCGTATTGATTCGGTTTCCATGCATTTGGGATTTCATTCACCAAACGTGATGATACTGAATAATATGAGCGAGGATCTTCCGGCTCCACATCTGTTGGGCATACAATTACCTCTGCACCAAAAGCACGTAAAGCATCTACTTTTTCTTTACTTTGTTTATCGGTAGTTGTAAAAATACATTTGTAGCCTTTAATTACCGAGCCAATAGCTAAGCCCATTCCGGTGTTTCCGCTGGTACCTTCAATAATGGTTCCACCCGGTTTTAAACGACCGTCTTTTTCGGCATCTTCGATCATTTTAATAGCCATTCTGTCTTTAATAGAGTTGCCCGGATTAAAGGTCTCTACTTTTGCATAAACATCGCAAGACAGGTCTTTAGTTATTTTATTGATCTTTACTAATGGCGTGTTACCAATTGTTTCTAATATGTTTTTACAAACTTTCATTTTGTTTTTTTATAAAGTTAATTCCCCTCTTAGGTCTTTAAGAAGTGATTTTGTTATTTCTTTAGTTGTTAGTTTTTGTCCTAATAAGAACATTAGTTTTGTTACGGCGCTTTCAAAGGTCATATCGGCTCCACTTATTACACCTAATTTTTTTAAGTGCGAACTGGTTTCGTATTTTCCTTGAATAACACTGCCTTCTAAACATTGAGTTATGTTTAAAATAATAATTCCTTTATCAATGGCTTTTTTTAATTCGTTGGTAAACCACGCTTCTGTTGTGGCATTACCCGCACCAAAGGTTTCTAAAATTATGGCTTTTACACCGTGCGAATTAATTATGGCCGAAGTAATTTTTTTACTGATACCCGGAAATAATTTTAATACAGCAATATCATTATCTAATTCGCTGTAGGTTTTTAAGTTTTTTGTACTTGGTTTTAATAATGCGCCTTTATTGTATTTAATATCAACACCGGCTTCTGCAAGGGCAGGGTAGTTGGGCGATTTAAATGCGTCAAAGTGCGCACTGTTATATTTAAAGGTTCGGTTGCCGCGATAGAGTTTGTATTCAAAATAAATACATACTTCGCTTACCAATGGTTTGTTTTTTTCTTTTGCTCCGGCAATTTCTATGGCTGTAATTAAATTTTCTTTACCATCGGTTCTAATAATACCAATTGGTAGTTGCGAACCGGTTAAAATAACAGGCTTGCTTAAATTCTCTAACATAAAACTTAATGCACTTGCAGTAAAGCTCATAGTGTCTGAGCCATGCAATATTACAAAGCCATTGTATTTTTTGTAATTGTCCTTGATGATCTTTACCAGTTCTATCCAAACTGATGGATGCATGTTAGAAGAATCAATAGGTTCTTTAAATGAGATCGAAGAAAGATCAATATCAAACTTATTTAATTCTGGAATTTGTTTTGTGAGTGATTTAAAATCAAAAGGTTTTAATTCTCCTGTAACTACATCCTGCATCATACCAATGGTGCCACCGGTATAAATTAAAAGGACGGATGATTTTTTTGACATTCTTTTTTAATTGTTTAATTGAATTAAGACTAAAGGGAATCAAGATACAAGACCACCATGTGTCTTGGTTCCTGACTCCCTTAGGTCCTGATTCTTGTTAGAACGGTAGATCATCATTGTCTCCTACATTACCTGTAAAAACCGGAGCAGAAGATGTGTTGATGGTGTTGTTTGTTGCCTGATTAGAATTTTGAGATGATGGTGCAGAAGAATTTCCTCCTGATACTTTCTCAATACGCCAAGCTTCTAGTGTGTTAAAATATTTAATTCCTTGTGGTCCGTTCCATTCGCGGCCGCGTAAATTAAATTGCACTTTAATTTCTTCACCATCATTAAATTGATCTAAGATGTTGCATTTGTCTTGTGTAACTTGAAAGCTAACGTGTTGCGGGTAAGGCGTGCTTGCTTCTGTTGTTAATACAAATTCGCGTTTTTGAAAACGATCGCTCACTTTTTGAGTGTCGAATTTTGCTTTTAGTGTTCCTACTACTTCCATGATATATTTGTTTTTATTTTTTACTCGTTAATTTTTCATTAAAGTAAAACCATCCAGGCTTCTTTTACTTTGTTGGCTTCCAGTAAGCTTTTTGCGTATTGGTGCTGATCTTCTTTTGATGAAAATGTTTTTATTGTTTTTTTAAATTCGGTTATTTCCTCTGTGATTGGCAAAGCTTCCACACTTCCCAATAAACCTAAATTATTTCCACTTAATATTTTACTGTTTCTTATTTCAGAGGGTATTTGGTCGTAACCAATACCAATTGTTGTAATAGGTTTTTCAACTTCAAATAAGGCTTCTCCCGATGCTCTGCAATAAAAATTATCTCCCATACGAGCAACAAGGTCTATTTTCTTCACATCAATTTGATTGGCTTCGTTTAAAACCGATTCATCGATATGAATTTTGATGATCTCGCAAATAACTAAATTGCCTGCGCCACCTAATTTGCCAAGTTCTTTTACCTCAATTACCTTGCACTCCATTTGCACCGGGCTTTCCTTAACTCTAAACGGTTTTATTAGTTCTGATGCAAGGGGCGTGAAACCTGCTTTTTCAAATTCATTAACGCCTTTAGGGAAGGGACTGCTGGCCAAACTAGTTTGCTGTACCATGTTATAGTTAACAATGTTTATAACGCACTCAGGCACTTCTAAAACATTTTTTAAAGTGTCTTTTGCAGCACCTGTTCTGCCACTATATGCTGGTGAAAATATTGCAATTGGCGGATTAGAAGAAAATATATTAAAAAAGCTAAAAGGAGCTACGTTAGGCTCGCCATTTGCACTAATTGTACTTGCAAAACAAATTGGGCGGGGAGCAATAGCGTTTTGCAAATATTTTTGCAAAACAGGAATGGTTAATTCTTTAGGATCTAACGATAGCATAGGTTACCAAAGATACAAAAAAGACCAGAATTTAAGGAGGATTGTTAATAATTGGCTGAAATGTGAATTACATTTGGTGGTAGAAAAGGAGGGACTTTAAAATTGCCACAAATTAGACGAATTTCACAAATTATTGATTGATCATTCTTACGTTTAATTTTAATTTGTGTAATTTATTTGTTCAAAGCGATGTATCGCTAAAACAATTATTTTACGAAATAAATATTGTTTAAATGAAAAATAGTTTGGAGTTATTTCGTGTAATTCGTGGCTTTTTTTGAGCGATCCGAATAAATAAAAATTATACGCTAATGAAAAAGTATTATTTGAAAGTTTAAACTAAAACTTGATCTGTAACCTTACATTTACCTGCCTATTGGTTAAGTAATTGGGTATGGCATATCTGTTGCCTGTAACATCTTGTATCCAGGTGTAAGAAACCGTATTTTGTACTTGCAACAAATTAAAGATCTCTAAATACACCCACATCTCTTTTAAATGATTAAATACATTTTTGCGTTTTACTTCACGATTTGTTTTTAAGATATTGTAGGCAAAGCCTCCATCTACTCTACGATATGGAGGCATGCGCAATATTTGCTGATAGCGTAAATGGGTTGGTGGGCCAAATGGTAAACCACTGCCAAATTGTAAATTCAAATTAAATTTAAAGGATGGGTACTTTGGTAAATAATCCTGAAAAAATAAACCAAAGGTCACTAATTGGTCGGTAGGGCGGGGGATATAGCCCGGATCTACTCGCTGACTATCCGCTTTAACCTGATCGAAAGTATACCCTTTTACGATCTCTTCACCATCTTTATTAAAATAATTGTAGTGAATGTTATCCGGTGATTTTTCATAAGTCCTTAAAAATCCAATTGTAGCCCAGCTTTCAACGCCTTTTACAAATTCGCCATTAATTCTTATATCCGTTCCTGTGGCATAACCGGTTGCGTTATTATTTGCAAAATAACGTATTCGCACGTTATCAATTTCGTATGGAATTAAATTATTTATTTGTTTAAAATAAGCCGACATGATCAGTTTAAACGGTCGGTTCCACATTCTAAAAATATAATCACTGGTTAACACAAAATGAATAGACTGCTGGGCTTTTACATTTTTATTTATGTTTCCATCTATACCTCTTAGCTCACGATAAAAAGGAGGTTGATAATATATCCCCGAACTTAATTTAAAAAGCCAATCGCGTTTCCAATTAGGTCTGTAAGAAAATGTAACACGCGGCGAAAATAAAAACTGGTTGTTTACCGTCCAGTAATTACCCCTAACACCTGCTGTAATACTAAAGTTAGATGAGTCTTTAAGCATCTTGCTAAAGTTATACTGCATATATGCTTGAGAGCGATAACTTGGCAAATAAATTTTTGTTTTATAAACATCGGTTAAATTAATTTCGGTTGGACTGTATGGAATTAGAAAGCCCGCAGAGTCAGTGGATCGCCATTCTCCTAGTTTATCATTTATTTGTTCTAATTGCTGGCGAGCCCCCCATAAAAATTCGTTATTGCTGTTAATTGTTCGTGTTCCTTTATGTTCTATGTTATATACACTTGCTGTTAAATAATTCCTGCCATTATTTAAAAAAGTACCAATGCCACGGTTGTAAGCAACCTGTCCAAAATTTGGTTTACCAAGATCAGCCTCTAGTTGATCAATGTAGTATTGGCCTTGAATGGTGTATACCTCCTCTTCATTTGCGTGATACGCAGATGTAATGAATTTTAGTTTTGTTTTGCTATTTGGACGGTAGGTTGCAGAAAGTCCGCCCATAAACGTGGTGTATTGCATTAATTCTTGCCCATCAAAGAAAACGGTAAAGCGCAAAGCGTTATTAACAGTTCCGAAATTAGTTTGGCGGTTGGTTGGTATTACAAGATATTTATTGTTGGCTACGTTTCCTAAAAATTCAATTTTTAACTTTGGATTTATATCAAAGGTTATGAATGATTGTATGTCTAAAGCACTTGGGCGATATTCTCCCTTTGTATCCAAACTTTTTAATAAGTAGGAGTTAGTACGGTATCTTGCACCAATACTCCAGGCAACTAGGCGGTTATTGCTAACACCTTCTAAATTCATATTACCACCTAAAAAACTTCCCGATGCACTTCCGCCAAATTTTAAAGGTTTACGGTAAGTGATATCTAAAACACTACTCATTTTATCACCATACCTCGCCTCGTAACCACCGGCAGAAAAGCTAATACTTTGTACCATGTTGGGGTTCGCAAAACTCAAACCCTCCTGCTGTCCACTTCTTACTAAAAACGGACGGTAAACCTCAATATCATTTACATATACCAGGTTCTCGTCAAAATTACCGCCACGCACACTATAACCACTGCTAAGTTCGTTATTACTACTAACACCCATTTGGGTTTTTATAATATCTTCAATATTGCCGGTAGGTGTGGGTAATTGATTAAACACCATAGGGTCTAATCTTACAGCCTCTTCTCTTCTTGCTTTTTGGTCGGTTACTTCCACTTCAATAAGCGTGTTTTTAAATTTTAAGGTTGGTGAAAAAGAAATTGATTCTCCTGCTTTAGCAATAAGGGTATGACTTAAAGTACTAAAACTAACATTAAAAAAGACAAGGGTTATAGGTTTACCGGCATCAATTGTTAAGCTGTAAAAGCCGTTTTGGCCGGATATAGCGGTTTGATTGGGGTTTTCTTTAACGCCAACAGTAATGCCTTCTAAAGGCTCTCCATCGGTTCCTTTAACTACACCCGAAATGTTAGCTGTTTGTGCGCTTGTGATCTTAAAGCACAGCACAAGAAACAGTAGAATATGGATTTTAAAGTTTTCCAGAATTTAATTAAGATAACGAATATACAGAGATATTATTATTAGACCAAGACGTTATTTTACCGATCCTGTATTGTTTATTAGAGTTTGGTTGTATGTTTGAATAAAGATCTTAAATTTTTCAATTTCTTTTTTTTCAATTTCAGGATATTTATTGATTAACTGTAAGTATAAAACACTGTCGCGCTTATAATTAACTACCGATTTTAATTCGTTTAATGAAAACGCGAATAACATCGAATCGTTGTAAACATAATGCGTACTGTTGCCGTAATAATAACTTTCGCGTTGAGTGCCTTCTAAAAAGGATTTACCTAAAGCAAAAAATGGTTTGTTATAGCCTAGAAGGTTTAATGCGCTCGGAAGAATATCCATTTGAGAAATAACCGTTTTATTTTCTCCTTTTAAAGAATTATCACCCTTAAAGAACAAAATTGGAATACTTTGGTTGCCAACTACATTACTGTAAAAGGGATGTCCAGAGATACTTGCGTGATCGGCACACATAATAAACAACGTGTTATTGTACCAACTCTGTTTTTTTGCTGTATTAAAAAATTGGTTTAAGGCATAGTCGGCATATCTAATCGATTGCGAATTTTCTAAAGGTCCTTTTTTAAATTTATTTTTATATTGTTTAGGCACAAAATAGGGATGATGAGAACTTAATGTAAATATTGCTGAGTGAAATGGAGTTTTTAATTCATTCATTTTTTTAATAGAATATTGTAAAAAGGGTTCGTCCCAAACTCCCCAAAACTCATCAAAATCATCGTTATTGGCGTATTCATTTTTGCCGTAATAATTGGCATAACCGGCAGAGGGTGCCCAGTCATCAAAATTCATAGTGCCATTAATACCGCCATGAAAAAACGCAGTTGAGTAACCTTCTTTCCTTAATACAGAGGCAAAAGAGGTTTGTACATTGTTGGCGTAAATTGAATTAATAAAGGGGTTTTCCATTAACGATGGAAGGCTTGAAAGTATGGCAGGAATGCCCTCTATAGACTTTGAACCGTTGGAATACGCATTTGTAAATACTAACGAATTGCCCATTAAACTGTCTAAAAAAGGTGTTAAGTTTTTACCAGTACCTAATTTTGTATATTCTTTTGCGAAACTTTCTAAAATTAAAACAACCACATTTTGTTTTTGAAAGGTAGAATCTTTATAGTGATGGATTGGATTATAATGTGCTTTTAAAAAAGCTTCATCGTAAAAATCATAGTTTATAACAGCTTCCTGACTAACCGATTTTATTAATGTAAATGGCGTGTTTAAAACGATAGGGATCTCTTCAGGAATTGTAACTGAGCCTGCATTTACAATATCAACGGGAATGCGCTGAAACCCGCCACGAATGCCAATTACAATACAGCCGCTAAAAACAAAAAACAATAAAGTAATTAGCAACCATTCCTTTAAATTTGCGAAAACATATTTTTTTACTTCAATCGGTTTTACTCGTTTATAAAGTGTTATTAATGTAACAATCAGAATAATGTAAATTACTAAAACCCACCAAAAATCTTTTATAAATTGTGGCAAAAGGCGACCCATATCGGTTTGTCCACCAATTTGCTCAAAAAGATCTGAACTAGAACGTTTTTTAGTGAAACGGAAATACGCAATATCCACACAATTAGCCATAATAAATATAGAATTGCTAATAACAAACAGCCATTTTAAAACAGAACGGTATGTTTTTTTATGATAAAGGTTGCTTGGAATAATGGATAAAAATATAAAAAGACTATTGCCTACAAAAATGCTAAAGGTGTCAAAACGCAAGCCATAAATAGAATCCTGTAAAAAGGCTGTAAAATTTACTGAGGGAAATAAGCCTGCGTTACCAATATAGAATAATGCTCTGCAAATAAAATAAAGCAAATAGCATATCAGCAATCGCTTTAGTAAAAATAATAATTGGTTTAAATAATTTAAAGTCACTATAAAATCAAAAAGATGTAATTTAGTAAAATATTGAGTACAAATATAAAACAAGATATTCATCAGGTTTTAAAAAAGTATTGGGGCTACGATAGTTTTAGGCCCCTGCAGGAAGATATTGTGTTATCTGTATTAGGTAAACACGATACATTAGCGCTTTTGCCTACAGGTGGAGGAAAATCGCTTTGTTTTCAAGTGCCCGGGCTGTTAATGGGTGGCACCACTTTGGTTATTTCGCCATTAATTTCGTTAATGAACGATCAGGTTCAAAATCTGCGAGCAAGAGGTATTTCGGCGGTAGCCATTAGTGCCGCCATGAATTTCAAAGAAATTGATGTAGCGTTAAATAATGCGGCTTTAGGGCACGTTCAGTTCTTATACTTATCGCCTGAAAGGATACAGAACGATGTGTTTCGTCAAAAGTTAGCCTATTTGCCAATTACCTTAATTGCAGTAGATGAGGCTCATTGCATCTCGCAATGGGGTTATGATTTTAGACCCAGTTATTTAAAGGTTGCCGAAATTAGAGCGTTTTTTACCGATGTACCTATTATTGCTTTAACTGCAAGCGCTACAAAATTTGTGGTGGATGATATTCAGGTGCAATTAGAGTTTAAGAACCAAAATGTAATACGTCAATCGTTTGCGCGTAAAAACTTACGTTATGTTGTGCAGCAGGAAGAAGATAAAGTGACACGCTTGCTTAAACTAGTTACAAATATTGGTGGTTCGGGCGTAGTATATGTTCGTAACCGAAAAAAAACAGAAGAGTTAGCACGCATCTTAACTTCAAAAAAGATCTCTGCTTTAGCCTATCACGCAGGTTTAAAGTTTGATGATAGAGAAAATATTCAGGAGCAATGGTTGCAAAATAAAGTACAGGTTATATGTGCTACCAATGCTTTTGGAATGGGTATAGATAAGCCCGATGTGCGTTTTGTGGTGCATATGGATCTGCCGGAAAGTATTGAAGCCTATTTTCAGGAGGCCGGGAGAGGCGGTAGAGATGGAAAGATAGCCTATTCTACTATTTTTTATACAAAAGGCGATCAGCAACGCTTACTGGATAATTTTAAATATGCTTTTCCAGAATTGGATTATATTAAGCAATGTTACCAGGCAATTTGTAATTATTATCAAGTGGCAATAGAGTCGGGACAAGGCTTAAGTGTTGCATTTGATATT
>JBEIEI010000108.1:0-9653 GCA_040382975.1 Flavobacteriales bacterium | reverse complement strand
GCCTATACCGGAAAAGTGATCGCTAATTCAGTAGTTAAGATCAATAACGGTTTAGAATATGCCGGTGATTGGGAGGGAAAATTCTTTGTAAAGAATATCGATCTTTCATCAACCCAAACACTAACTTTTAAAGCGCCGGGTTATTCAGATCAAGCACAGTATATTCAAAGTTATAATCAGGATATGGTAGTGTATTTATACCCTTATCAAAATTACAACTACAATTATAAACGAAAACCAACTTCAAAATCATCTCGTTCAAAAAGCGCAATGGGTTTAAATAATGTTCCTCAAATGTCACCAATGGAAGAAATGGCTCCTATGGGCGGTGCGGTTGATATGGTTAGAGCAGAAAATAATTTAGCAGGTCCGGTGGATTTTAAAAACCTTAAAAAAGATGCTGCCCCTAAAGCAAAAGCAGTAAATAAAAATGCTGAGCAAAAACGTGATGATGATGCCAAAGTTATGAAGGATGAAGTTGTTATGAAGAGCTTAGATATGGAAGGCGAAAAGATGATCGCTTCTGAAGTGGAAGATCTTCGTGAAGAAAAATTTGCTCGTCGTTCTCGTGTAAATCAACAAATGGCTAATAATGCAAATTTAGTTCAATATCACCGTGCTCGTCAATTTGCAGCTCCGGTATATAAAACAGATGAGAATGTAGAATCTCGCACAGATTTTAGAAATACCATTTACTGGAATCCTAATATTGAAGTTGGTTATTCGGGAAAGAAAACAATAGAGTTTTTTACCTCTGATGATATTACTTCGTTTCGCACAACTGTTGAAGGTGTTGGAACTGACGGAACAATTGGCAGAGCTGAAAAAAACTTTTTCTCTCAATTACCTTTTTTAATGACAACAAAAATTCCTGTTGAGGTTGCCACTGAGGATATTGTGTCGATCCCGCTTACTTTAAAAAACAACACCAATAAACCTCTTGGCGGCCTTTTAGCTATTAGTGCTCCGGCTGCATTGCAAGCTGTTGCTACAACTCCTTCTATTCAAACTATTATGCCTGGTCAGGCAAAAACAATTTATTTAGATTATAAAGTATTAGATAAAATTGGGTATGGCGAATTTACTATTGGTTTCAAAGCTTGTGGATTAGGTGATGCCTTCACTCAAAAAATTAAGATCGCTTCAAAAGGTTTTCCTGTTAGCACTTCTTTTTCTGGACAAGATGTTGAGAAAGAATTTTCTTTTACTATGAATAAAGTAGTTAATGGGTCTGCAAAGGCCATATTTACAGCTTATCCAAGTGTAGTTAATGATTTGATGAAAGGTGTTGAAGGAATTCTTCGTGAACCGGGTGGATGTTTCGAACAAACTTCAATGAGTGCATATCCTAATGCAATGGTATTAGACTATTTAAAAGCAACCGAGAGTAAAGATGATAAAACATTAGCTTACGCAGGAACTCTTTTAGATAGAGGTTACAAGCGCCTTGTTACTTTTGAAACAAAAGAAAAAGGATACGAATGGTTCGGAGCATCTCCGGGTCACGAGGGACTTACTGCTTTTGGTTTAATGGAATTCGTTGATATGAAAAAAGCCGGTGGTGACGTGGATCAGAAAATGATCGATCGCACTGCAGAGTGGATCATGAAACATAAAGATGGTAAGGGCGGTTTTTCTAGAAACACCAATGCTTATCATGATTTTGGAAGAATTAGTGAAGATGTAATGAACGCTTATATTGTGTATGCTGTTGCTGAAGCGGGATATACTGATGTTAAAAGTGAGTTTAATGCGTCATGCAAAAAAGCGCTAGAAACAAAAGATGCTTATTTACTGGCAATGATGGCTAATGCAGCTTATTCCTTTAAGGATACAAAAAAAGGCGATGAGATATTAAACACACTTATTAGCATACAAGCTAAAGATGGCAGCTGGACAGGTTCTACACATTCTATTACTTATTCACAAGGTCAATCCTTAACTGTTGAAACAACTGCCATCACTATTATGGCAATTCTTAAATCAGGTAAAAACACCTTAGAGTTAAATAATGCTATTCAGTTTTTAGTGGGCACGCGCAGTGGTTATGGTGTATTTAGCACAACCCAAGGTACTGTTTTAGCTTTAAAAGCATTAACTGAATTTGCTAAAGCAAGTAAGAAAACTACCGAAGATGGTACTATTGAATTATTTGTTGACGGTAAAAAAGTTAGAACTCGTTCTTATAAAGCCGGTGATAAAGGTGCAATTGTTTTGGATAGCCTAGAGAAATTTGTTGTAGGTGACGGTAAACACACCATGAAGGTAAAGTACTTAGGTGTTAAAACACCTCTACCTTATTCGGTTGCAGTTAGCTGGAATACTGCTTTACCAAATAGTAATAAAGAATGTGCGGTTGATCTTAAAACTAAGTTAGCGGAAAAATCGGCAAACGTTGGTGAAACAGTTCGTTTAACAGCTACTGTTACCAATAAAAAGAAAGAAGGTATTCCAAGTACTATGGTATTGATCGGTATTCCTGCAGGTTTTAGTGTACAGCCATGGCAGTTAAAAGAAATGCAAGAAAAAAAGGTGTTTGATTATTATGAGATCTCGGGTAATACGATCGCAATTTATTACAGAGGTATGGCTCCATCTTCTGTAAAAGAAATAAACTTAGATCTAAAAGCAGAAATGCCCGGAGAATATGATGCTCCTGCTTCTTCGGCCTACTTGTATTATACCAACGAATATAAAACATGGAGTTCTACAGACAAGATTACCATTAAAAAAACAAACATCTAGAATATAGATAGTTGTCATCCTGAGGCACGAAGGATCTTTTTTTTAAAAGATTCCTCATGCTTCGGAATGACAGATCAAAATTAAAATTCACGATTTAGTATGTTTAAAAAATAGAAATCATGATCACTTTAAAAAACATAATTCAGTTTCAAAACAAAAAAGTAGTATTATTTATTTTATTGTGTTTGCAATTTAGTTTTGCAAATGCGTTAAGTTTAAAGGAAGATTCTTTATCTGCAAAATATCCGATCAACGATCCGCGTAACCCAAATTGCCCTTGTCATCAATATCAAAAACTAGCGGATGAAGAGTTTAATAAATTATTTGGAAAAGGAATTACAGTTAATTCGGATAAAGATACATCTAATTATACTAATTCGTTTACAGGAAACAGTAACGGTAATCTAGAGTCGATCCATACTTCAAAAAAAATAAGGATAAGAAATAATTTTTTCAAAATTTTTGAGCTTAAAAAGAAAAGAAAAACTAAAAGGACGAAAGTAAGAAGGTTAAGGAGAGATAACACAGCTTGCTATCACTTTTAAATAAAAAAGTCCCGGTATTTATCGGGACTTTTTTTTAGTTGATTTTTTACACTAATAAACGCAGATTGGAAATCTAGTAACAAAGTAAATCACGAGACAATAGATATGATTAACTGAAAATCAAATATTAGTTCAAATCCTTTGTCTTCTATTGGCTTTAAACTATTTAAATTTCTAGTTTCCATATATAAATATTCACTTTTTTTCGCTTTTTCTGGATGCCAACCTTCGATTTACCAGGGGTAGTAATCATTAGTTTATATTTCGTCCCTATGGGACTTATGTTTTTTGGCGGAAAATGTTTCTATAATATTAAGTCCCTAGCGGGACTACAAAATAGTTCAACACGAGAAATTATAAATTTCTTGAATAATTTATTTTTAAGAGACTCCGCAGGAGTCAAATGTTTTAGAAAAAAACTGAAGAAATATTAAAGTCCTGTAGGGACGAAATAATTTCATTATTTTTTTTTTGACGAAATAAAAAGTCCCTGAGGTGCCGTGACTTTTTTTGTTTTACTATTCAGAATTTAACGTTTGAGTTTTCGTCATTGCGAGCCCGCCTGACCGGACGGGCAGGGAGGTAACTATGAAGCAATCTCAAACCACTGTGTTTTAGATTGCTTCGTCTTTACCTCCTCGCAATGACGAAAGAAATTAACTCACAATATTAAAATTAAAGGCAGCACTTTTTTTAGCGCCATAAATCCTTAACCAAACCGGTAAAACTGCTTCTGTAACTCTTGCTGCAGTAAGGTAACCAAGGTCTATAATATTATCGTTCTTCCAGCCAAATTCATTTAGTAACAATTTTACTGTTGATTTTGCTGCCTCATCGTTTCCACAAATATAATTGATGCGATCTCCTTTTATTAATGATGGATCAACCATTAGGCCACCCCACATGGTGTTGAGTGTTTTTACAACCTTAGTTTTTGGAAATGTTTTTTGAATTTCTTCAGCTAACGAATTAGTATTACTTAATTCAGGTACTAAACACGGAGGCATGCCTTTACTAAAGTCTAAAGGATTAGCGATGTTAACTAATAATTTGTTTTCTAAATTTTTCTCCGTTGCTAATTTTAATGCGTCTAAGGAGTTTAATCCTTTTGTTGTATTAAAACAATGTCTGCGAACTAAGCAGTTTCTGCAAAGGTGCCAAGTTTAATTTTTGTGTTAGACTCATATCATGTTGCAAATGCATTTTTAGCACCGTCTTTTCCGGGAGCTGATAATTTTTCTGAAACGTTTCTTGTTCCAACCATCACGTCATAACCTAATCAGACTAATCGTGCTGCAAATGTTTGCCCTGCAGTACCTGTACCTAAAATTGCTATTTTTTTCATAGTGTATTTTTTTATTTTAAAATTAATTTATTAAAACAGAGGTCATTGTTAAAGAACCGGCAATTGCCTTATCATTAAAGAAGGTAGCTTGTTCATTTTTTTCTTGTAAAGCTAAAATGTATAATAAGGGCAAATAATGTTCGCGGGTGGGTATCGCTAATTTTGCCGATTTACTTAACGATTCGTAATTGATCAGTGAAGTGTGATCGTGTTCATTAATCTTAGTTTTAAAAATGTCATTCATCTCTAGTGTCCAATCAAAACCATATTCCTTGTCAATATCGGCCATGGACGAAATTTTCATCATACCCAAATTGTGCACCATGTTGCCGCTGCCAATTATTAAAACTCCTTTTTTACGGAGCGATGCTAATTCTTTTGCAAGCTCGTAATGATAGCGTGGTGGCTGATTGTAATCTAAACTCAATTGAAAAACCGGAATATCCGCTTTTGGATACATGGGTTTTAAAATACTCCATGTGCCATGGTCTAATCCCCACTTTTCATCTAAGCCAACCGTTGTTTTTTTAATTGTGTTTTTTGTTTCCAGGGCAAACACCGGACTACCTGGCGCGGGATATTTTGTTTCAAATAATTCTTTAGGGAAGCCACCAAAATCATGAATGGTTTCAGGTGTTTTCATTGCAGTAACAAAAGTCCCACTGGTTTCCCAATGTGCAGAAATACATAAGATTGCTTTTGGCTTAGCTAATTTACCGGCCATTGTTTTCCATCCGTTAACAAATTCGTTATCATTTATTGCATTCATCGGACTGCCATGTCCAACAAAAAGAAGAGGCATCTGCTCGGTTTGATCAAATGTTTCTGTTAACTTGTTTAAATTACTTAGTTTCATAGCTGCGCCTGATAAAGGAAATAGTGCCAAAAGTTTTATAAATTCTTTTCTGTCCATTTTTTTTAAGCGGATAAGTAAAATTAAATAATTATATCATTTTCGTATCTGGAATGATGTTAATAAATCTGATTATTTTTTTTCGAGATATATTTGTTACTTAGTATCACAAAATAATTAGTATGAACTATTCAAAATCGATAATTTTATTTTCTTGTTTAGCCTTGGCAAGTGTTGTTGCTTGTAAAACTAAAAAGGCGGTAGCCACTAATGTTGAAAGTGCAGAAACAAAAGCCTGCAGTGAAAAAGTTACCTTTGAAACATTACAACCATTGTTGGCTAAAAGTTGCACAACCGGTGGATGTCATGATGAGGGAAAAAAACGTATGAATTTTAAAGTTTACGCACAATTGAAGAGTTTTGGCGAGAGAGGCGAAATTAAAGAACATGTTTTAGAAATGAAAAACATGCCTCCTCAACAAAAGCTTACCGGTGAGGAATTAAGACAATTCCGTTGCTGGATAGAGGGCGGGATGCTTGAAAAATAGGCGTTTTTAAAGGTTCTACTAATTGAAGGTTGAAAGCCTATGCTCCTAAGTATAATTAAAGTATCTTTGGATAAATTTAAATACTACCAATGATTACTTTTAAAGATCTTAATCTTTCTAAACAACTCTTACGCGCGCTTGACGATATTGGTTTTGAAAACCCTACACCAATTCAGGAAAAAGCATTTCCTATTATTTCTTCTGGAACAGATGCTGTGGGTATTGCCCAAACCGGTACTGGCAAAACCTTTGCATACTTATTGCCAATATTACGACAATTAACCTATTCAGAACAGCGCCAGCCGCGCGTTTTGATAGTTGTTCCTACTCGCGAACTTGTTGCTCAGGTAGTTGGCGAAATTGAAAAACTTACCAAATACATGAATGTGAGATGTTATGGCGTTTACGGCGCATCTAACATAAATACACAAAAACAAAAAGTGTATGATGGTTTGGATATTCTGGTTGCCACTCCGGGGCGATTAATAGATCTTACTTTAAGCAGGACCCTACAGTTAGGTTCTGTAAAAAAGTTAGTCATAGATGAAGTGGATGAAATGCTGAATTTAGGGTTTAGAGCGCAATTAACTCAGATCTTGGATATTTTGCCTCCTAAACGTCAAACGCTTTTGTTTTCGGCAACACTAAACGAAGATGTTGAATTAATGATCTCAAAGTATTTTAATAAACCAGAATACATTGAACTTATTTCCCGCGGTACTCCATTAGAAAAAATAATTCAACACGCGTATTTTGTTCCAAATTTTAACACTAAAATTAATTTATTGAAATGGCTTCTTAATAAAGAAAAAGGTTTTAGTAAGGTGTTATTGTTTGTGAAAAGCAAAAAAATAGCCGACGATATTAGTCTTGCTCTTGAACAGGATTTTCCTACAGAGATAGGAGTTATTCATTCCAATAAATCGCAACCACAACGTTTTTCTGCTGTAAAATATTTTGATGAAGGCGTGCATCGTTTATTAATTGCAACCGATGTAATTGCTCGTGGATTAGACATTCCTAACGTTACACATGTTGTTAATTTTGATATTCCAAAAGAGGCGAGTGCATACATACACAGAATTGGAAGAACAGGCAGAGCAGATAAAGCCGGTAACTCCATCAGTTTTATTACTGATCTTGAAAAACCATTACAAGAGGCTATTGAAACTTTAATGAATAAAAAGATCCCAATTCTTAAATTACCAAAAGGACTTGAAATTAGTGATGAGTTGACTAAAGATGAAATTCCGGTAACACGCGATAAAAATTTAGGAAAGGCAAAAAAGTTAGTAATTCCAACAGGTGCCTTTCACGAAAAGAAGGACAAAAATAAAAAAGAACAATTAGGCGGAAAGAGAAGCCAGGAAAAATTACGACGTTTAAAAGTTAAATATATTAGCAAACGTAAATTTTAAAAGCAAAACCTATTCATGACACATGAATAGGTTTTGCTAAACAGTCTGATCTTATTGCTTGAATTATTATAGAAAACAAGTTTAAAGATTAACTAATTGTTTAAATATATTTAATTAACGAATAGTAACTTTTGGATTAACACGTTCTATAATATCAAAAACCTGTTGTTGTTTATTTAAGGCTAGCACTTCTTCATCTTCTGCATTTGTTAGGTTACCTAATTTAGATGCGTTATTAGGCTGCGCATTTGCTTCTTCGCGCATTTCTTTTGCCATTCTTATGAATTTTTCGGCTTCGGAATTTAGGTTATTTGCTAAATTAGTGGTGTACTCATCGTCCTTAATGGTTTTCATTAAAAGGCCAATGTAGTTTCTGTTTTGATACAGTTTTTGGTAGGTTTGTTTTGCTAATAATTCTGATATCTCAATTTGTTTGATCACAAATTGTTTTTCGAAGAAAAGTGCCTCATTGAGTAACTCTTTTTTTTCGTCACCTTTTTTTGTTTTTGCAGCGTCTTTAAATGTCTGCGAGGTAGTGTTTAGTTCCTCGGTTTCTTTTACCAAGTCTAAAAGATTTATTGAGTTTGACCTTATGCTGTAGGTTACATTAACAACAGCACTTTCATTACTGATCAATGTTTTTCTGATCTGAGTAATTTGGTTGTCTTGTGTTTGGCCGCTTACCATTACCTGAATGATAACTGCCAACAATGTTGGTAGGTAAAAATTTGTTTTCATAACACATAGGGTTTAAGTAGTTGAAATTTTTCATTTTAATTAAGTTTTAAATTTTTAATAATTGCTTTTAGAGATTTAGAGCTTTTTTTTACCAGCCCCTACTATTATTTGTATAGACGAGGGTATTGGGTATGATTGGATTTAGAGTTATCTTCTTGTACGGCGTTAATTTTAAAAGGTTCGGTTTTTATTGCACAAAGTTTTAAACTTTAAAAAAGTTAGTAACCAAAAATGCGCGAGTCACAAATGAACTTCCAGGAAATATTAAGCCTTAAGTAATAGAATTTGAATTATTTTTTTTATTAATTATTTGAAAATATAATTAATAAAGTTTTGCGATCTCTTTTAACGCCTTTACAAATTTATCCAATTCATTGGTGGTAGTGTAAACATGGGGCGTTATGCGCACCCCGTGAACATTGGATGTATCAATAGCAACGGTCCAGATCTTATATTTTTGTAAAAGGATTTTAGCTAATTCTGAAGGTTTCAGATCTTTAATGCCAACATTTGCAATGCCACAGCTCCGTTGCGGATCAGTTGGTGTGTTTAATTGAATGTTTTTAATTTCTTTGATCCTGCTGGTCCAATAATTTTGTAAAAAGCGCAGGCGGTCTTCTTTTCGTTTTATTCCCATGGCATTATTATAATCTATTGCATGGTTTATTGCAATGTCGGAAGCAACAGAAATAGTGCCGGTATGATTAAGCTTTCGGATCTCATCCTCTTTAAAACCATACTCACCAAATAAAGGCCATATCTGTTTGATCTTTTCTTTTTTTACATATAAAATTCCAACACCAAGTGGCACCCCCAGCCATTTGTGTAAACTACTGCCGTAATAATCACAATTGAGCTCGTTAATTTTAAAATCAATATGTGAAACGGCATGAGCGCCGTCTACCATTACTTCAACCCCTTTGCTATGCGCCATGTCGCAGATCTTTTTTACCGGTAATATTTGGCCCGTAATATTTATCATGTGACAGATCATGATCAATTTTGTTTTTGAGGTGATTGCGTTTTCATAAAGTTTAATAATTTCATCATCGTTTTGAGGATTTAGCGGTAATGAAATTAATTTGTTTACCATTCCAAATCGGTTGGCTTGTTGTTTGAACATATCTAACATGCTTCCGTAATCCTGCTCGGCCATTATTGCTTCATCTCCTGCCTTCCAATCAATTCCTGAAATGATGGTATCTAAAGATTCTGTTGTGTTGCGGGTAATAATAAGTTCCTCACCCGAACATCCTAGTAATTTTGCCAGGCGTTCCTTAGTTCTGTGTTTATTTTCGAACTGTACTGTTCTCATATAGTAAGAGCCTTCCATGTTTACCGACTGGAGGTCTTTTAAGTACCCGTTTAAAACCGGCTGTGCCATAATGCTGTAATAACCATTTTCCAGATTTATGTAATCTGGTTTTAATTTATAATCATTACGAATGGTTTGCCAATAAT
>JBEIEI010000107.1:0-9773 GCA_040382975.1 Flavobacteriales bacterium | reverse complement strand
CGTTAGGATCTACTAAAAGATCGGCGCATCCAGTATTCTCATCCAAATAAAATATTTTCTCCCAGGTATCACCGCCATTAATAGATTTATAAAGACCTCTGTGTTTACTTTTACTCCATAACGCGCCGGGTACTGCCGCAAAAACAACATCCGAATTTTGAGGATGGATAACAATTTTTGAAATATGTTCTGTACTATCTAACCCAATTTTTTTCCAATTACTTCCTGCATCGGTAGACTTATACATTCCATTACCATAAGAAACGGAATTACGCATATTACTTTCTCCGGTACCAGCATAAATAATTGAAGGCTCTTTTTGATCAATCGCTATTGCACCAATAGACTGACAATATTTATCAAAAATAGATCTGTAGGAAGCTCCTGCATTAGTCGATTTCCAAATACCGCCACCTGCGGTACCAACATAAATAGTTTTTCCATCATCTTTATTAACGCCTTCAATGGCTGAAATACGTCCACTCATTGTGCCGGGTCCAAATTGTCGCGCTTCGAGCACACCAATCATACCGGAATTAATTGTGTTTTGTGAAACAGAAAATAAACTACAGCTAAGTATCGCTACTACAAAAAATATTTTCATAAAATGATTAATTAAAAATTTAAAAAAAATTATTGAGGTAATTTAAACTCTTTTTCGTCGATTACAGGATTTATTTCAACTTTAGAATATTCAGCATCTCCCCAACCACCGCCAATAGTCATTGGATATAAAATGCCTTCGGGTAATTTTTTATAATTACTAAACAGTGTTGAATTTTCCATTTCTTTACCGTCTGCTTTTATTTTGCTGGTTTGTTTGATTGTTAAATATGAGGAGGCATCTAAAAAATAAGTTGTTTCTTCTCCGCTCTTATCGGTCATTTTAAATTTAAAACATTCTGTCCCATCCATATCATCCTTACCTAAATACTCTAACTTAGCGCCAAGTTCTTTATAGGTTAAAAATTCATCTTGAAGATAAAGATCATCCTGAGAATTTTTCACATCATCTGCGGTCATAGGCTCGGGTTTTGTTTGCCCCTGGAAAGGCATGAACGACCAACCTTCTTTTTCTGTAATAATAGAATAACCCTCCATTCCCATGAGCGAAATATTTTGTCTCATGGCTTTTTTATCCACTTGAATAAATGTCATTTTTATTTCTGCTCCTTGTGCTTTCATGGTTGCTTCAGATCGGATAGATTTTACTTTACTCCAATTATCTTTTCCGCCAATAGCTTCTATGTGCTTTGAAATGATCTCTTCTTGTTTTTGAGCATATGAGTTAATGGTCATTAATCCAAATGCAACTGCCGAAAGAATCTTAAAAATATTTTTCATATTATTTAGTTTTTAATTTTTATAAAATTAATACAATTATTAAATAATCAATTAACGCCAAAAGGGGGATTTATGATATTTTGTATTTTAAAACGAGGTTAAAATGTTGTATGGTTGCGAAACATTATGAGTGGCATTTTTTTACACCTAAATAACTTATGTTTTAATTTAAACTAAAAAAAGCACAAATAAATTTGTGCTTTTTTTGTTAATCGAAACTTATTTTAAGAATTTAATTGCTCCCAGAGCATATCTTTTAACTGCATAAGGTTTTTTTGACTTGCAGATGAAAAGAAAATAAACGGAACTTTATTTTTTCCGGTTAAACGTTTTTTCAGATCAGCTGTCATTTCTTTTTCTAACTCCTCATCTAACATATCAGCTTTACTGATTGCTAAAATTCTTTTTTTAGTAAGGAGTTCCGGATTATATTTTTTTAATTCGTTCAATAAAATTTTATACTCTTTTACTATATCACTGCTATCGCAGCTAACTAAAAACAGTAGAGAGGAGTTTCGTTCAATATGTCTTAAAAAGCGTAATCCAAGTCCTCTACCTTCGTGCGCCCCTTCAATAATTCCAGGGATATCGGCCATCACAAAACTTTTATAATCGCGATAATTCACAATTCCTAAATTAGGAACGAGAGTAGTAAAAGGATAATTGGCTATTTCGGGTTTTGCAGCACTCACAACCGAAAGCAAGGTAGATTTACCTGCATTTGGAAATCCAACCAAACCAACATCAGCCAAGACTTTTAATTCTAATATTTTCCACTCAGATTTTCCGTTTTCGCCGGGCTGGGCATATTGTGGATTTTGCTGAACACTGTTTTTAAAGTTGGCGTTGCCCATTCCGCCTCGTCCACCATGCACTAAAATTATTTCCTGTCCGTCTTCTGTAATTTCGCATTCTATCTCTCCGGTTTCTTCATCACGAGCTATGGTGCCAAGAGGAACATCTAAATACTCGTCTTCACCCTCTTTACCCGACTTGTTTCCACTCGACCCGTTTATTCCACCTTCGGCAATAATGTGTTTTCTGTATTTTAAGTGAATTAATGTCCACAATTGTTTATTGCCACGTAAAATAATGTGTCCTCCTCGTCCACCATTACCGCCATCAGGACCTCCAAAAGCAGTTAATTTATCGCGGTGAAAATGCACAGAACCTGCGCCGCCTTTACCGCTGCGGCAACAAACTTTTACGAAATCAACAAAATTAGTATCCATCTTCTCTTTCTACAAATAAAAAAGCCTAACGCAACATACATTAGGCCTTAATACACTTTATTTTTATTTTCTTTTATTACCCTTTTTAACTTTTGATTTAGCAACAACTTTCTTCACTGCTTTTTTAGCGACTTTTTTTACAACTTTTTTCGCTACTTTTTTTGGAGTTGTTTTTTTAACCGTTACTTTTTTTATTGCCTTTTTTGCTTTAACAATATTTTTTTTCTTAGCAACTTTTTTAACTAACTTCTTAGTTTTTACCGGTGCTTTTTTAGCGATCTTCTTTGCAACTTTTTTAACCGGCTTTTTTGCAATAGGTTTCTTAGCTACTACTTTTTTTACAGGCTTTGCTTTTTTAACCACTTTTTTCTTTGCAGCCACCGGTGCTTTTTTAACCACCTTTTTAGCAACGGGTTTTACTGCCGCTTTTTTTGCAGCAACAGCCTTAACCGGAACACTTTGTTTTTTTGACTTTGCAATTTGTTTTAAATTTTCTTTTTCTTCCTCAGCTTCTTCAGCTTCTATTCTTTTTATTGCATCTATCTCTAATAATAATTCAGGCTCTATTTCACTTGCTACTTCAAAATCCTGAATTGTTAGATCTAAATGTTCTAGATCGCTTTCTAATGCAGTAAGATCCATTTCTGCATTTAAAAATATTACACGGTCAACTAATGATTTAAAAATTTCATCAATTGTACCCACTCCTTTTATTGAATGAAATTTACCTTGCTCACTATAATACGTTTTTAAAGGCAAAGTTTTTGTGTTGTATTCTAAAATACGACGACGAATAATATCTTCGTTTCTATCATCAGCGCGACCGCTTAATTGTCCACGGTTTAATAAGCGTTTTAATAATTCGTTATCTTCAACCTCTAAAGCTAACATACCACTAATACCTGTGCCTTTTTTTTGTAAAAGATCGTCTAATGCAATGGCTTGAGCAGTAGTTCTTGGGAAACCATCAAAAATAAAACCTTTTGCGTTTACGTTATCGTCAAGCTTAGCTTCGATCATACCAATTACGATATCATCACTTACTAACTCCCCTTTATCCATTATTTCTTTGGCCTTTTTTCCTAAAGAAGTTCCTCTTTCAATTTCGCTACGCAAAATATCGCCCGTGCTTAAATGTACTAATCCGTACTTACTAATTAAGTTTTCTGATTGCGTACCTTTTCCTGCTCCCGGAGGTCCAAATAATACAAGGTTTAACATTTTTTTCATGGTTATTTTTTTTTAAAAAATTATTGCTTTTTATTTTATGCCAGAACGTATATTTCTTTTAAATTCCTTCCTTGTCCATCATAATCCAAGCCGTAGCCGACAACAAAATCATTCGGAATTTTCATTCCAAAATAATCGATCGGAAATTCTTTTTTATAAGAATCTGGTTTTAGTAAAACGGTTGCAACTTTTATTTGTTTTACATTTTTTCTATTCAACACAGTAATTAATTTTTCTAAAGTAATTCCTGTATCTACAATATCTTCAACTATTACAACTGTTCTGCCAGTAATATCTTCCGTTAAACCAATTAATTCAGTAACAGTTCCAGTACTTGTTGTGCCATGATAACTCGCAACTTTAATAAAAGATATTTCGCAAGGAATTGAAATTTCTTTTAAAAGATCTGCCGCAAACATAAATGACCCGTTTAACACAACTAAAAAAAGTGGTAAATCTTTTTCAAGTTCAACGTTAATTGTGTTGGCAATATTTTTTACAGCATCAGAAATTTGTTGTTGCGAAATATATGGCTTAAATTGCTTATCTTTTATTGTAACGATTTTACTCATAACGTAAACAAATATAAGGTTTTTTGATATTTGAATATTTGCAATTGTGGCAGAAATAGGAAAAAATATTGATTTTGTGGCTGATTTACTTCTAAAAGGTAAATTGGTTGCTATCCCAACCGAAACGGTGTATGGCCTTGCTGCTAATGCGCTAAACGAAAAAGCCGTACTCTCCATTTTTGAAGCCAAACAACGACCTTTCTTTGACCCTCTGATAATACATCTTGCGGATATAGAGAGTGTTTGTGAATATGCCGAACTGAAAGATGAGCGCTTGAAAAAATTGGCGAAAACATTTTGGCCCGGACCATTAACCTTGTTATTACCAAAAAAAGACAATGTTCCAGATATTGTTACTTCTGGCTTGGAAAGGGTTGCAGTGAGAATACCTAACCATCCTCTTACACTTGAATTGCTAAAAAAAATAAATATCCCATTAGCGGCACCCAGTGCCAACCCTTTTGGATATGTTAGTCCCACTGAACCGGATCATGTAAATGATCAACTCGGAGATAAAATAGATTATATTTTGGATGGCGGTATTTGTAACATTGGCTTAGAATCAACAATTATGGGGATTGAAGGCGATATCGTGTGTGTGTTTCGTTTAGGTGGTCTGGCCATTGAGGATATAGAATCAATAATAGGAAAGGTTGAATTGCGCATTAACAGCTCAAGCGACCCAAAAGCACCCGGACAGCTAAAAAGCCATTATGCGCCTAGTAAACCATTATTTATTGGAGACATTAATGATTTGATCCTTCAACATTCGACAAAAAAAATTGCAGTTATTTGTTTTGGTGAAGAAAATTTTTCAAACGAAGGTTTAATTGTTTTTAATCTTTCAAGAAAAAAAAATTTGGCTGAAGCTGCAATAAATCTATTTAAATTTTTGCGAGAAGCCGATGAATGTTTGGCAGAGGTTGTACTTTGTCACCAACTTCCTGATATAGGACTAGGACGTGCTATTAATGACCGATTAAAAAGGGCTTCGGCGCAAGGTAAATAATAATTTATTCTACAACCAGTTTCTTGTATTTTGATATTGTTTTAGTTTTTATTTCTAAAGTATACACACCCGGTAAAATGTTGGATAGATCTAAATTAACATCTTTGTCGTAAAAAGAACTTTCTAAAACAATTCTTCCCGAAATATCTATTAAACTGATTTTATAATCATTACAATCAGTCATGCTAATATTTAATTTTTGATTAACAGGGTTCGGAAAAAAGTTGAACGCAAAATCTTTTGAATATTCTTCAAAACCAATATCTATAGGGGTTGGCGAGGTGTTTTTATACCAAATTGGAGATGTTACGATCCAATCACCATCAGCTTGCACTATTTCAACAAAATAGTAATACTCCATGTTTTGGATCATTGGAGTTTGATCGCTATAGGTAGTTGTATTATTATTTGACGAAGTGTAAACAACTTGAGGCAAAGTACCGGTTTGATTATTTATTCCTTTCCAAACCCTTATTGTTTGCGCCTGTTCCCCATCCATATCATTATGAACGATATTAAATACCGGGTTTGCAGTACCCGATAAAATAGAGCCCATTATATTCCCGTTCGTATTAAAATTGATCTTAGCATTCCAGTCATCGCTTCCATAAAAATGCATTTGTTGCATGGCAGTGGTTAAATTAGGACGTGTTAGAGACGGCATTAAAACCACTAATCGCCCGCCATTGCTTCTGCCAAAAGTGGTGTAATGATTATCCTGATCGTAACCGCATCCAAGATGATAGCCTACTGATAAAAGTTTTGTATAATACGCAAAATAATCTCCAATTGGATAATCATTATAATTTGTAAATGTACTAAATGCTAATCCACTACGAAGAGGAGTTCCAACAATTGCACTATCATACGCTGCGTTGTATGGAGCGTTAGCCAAAGCCGTTGCCGAGGTTCCGTTAGTGGTAAAATCAGTAAACCCTGGATGCGCCAGGTAACAAAATGCATTTGGGTTATTTTTTATTTTTCTGAAAATTCCATCGTAATCTGTTTTAGCATTATAAACATCATAATTATTTCCAGTAACACCTGGTACAGAAGTTTCCCAGCCTATTAACTGATTAAAACCATAAATAATTAAATGTCCATTATAGTTTGAAGAAACTCCCCATTCCATTCCAAACAAGGTAGAAAAAATCCCATCTTGGTTAGCTGTTGTGGCCATTGATAAACCATTAGCATAATTTTGTTTTTTAAACCCCGGGTTCTTAGCAGAAGAATAATGATTATGCTCGGATACGCCTAAAAAATTAAAATTCTGGCTTAATTTGGCATAAGCATATGCCCCGCTTGGCTTACTAACACCACTTGTTAAGGAGTCTATGCTGCCGTCGCTAAAACCGGTGTGTGAATGTAAATTGCCAAAATAATAGTTATAAGTTTGAGAAGAAATCGTGTTTGCAACTAAAAAAACAAGTGATAAAAAAATAGAAGATCTCATTTTTGAAAGGTAAGAAATTATTAGTTTAGTTGTATATATGGATTGTTAATTAACAATTTAATTACAAAAGCCAAAAGAGAAAATCACTTTGTGTTTATAGCATCTTTAAATGCTGTTTAACAAATTAAACTCTGATGAAAAAAGTAAGTTTATTAAAATACTATTGGAATAACTCTCTTAATTATTCTTCAATTAAGAACTTATTTAATTTGCATGATAAACTCAAGGCAAAAAGACGAGCAAGAATTTTAGAATTCTTAAAATAAAAATCAATTACTTTTTATAAATAAGCGCAACAGCATAAGCATTTACTCCTTCGCCTTTACCAACATAACCTAATTTTTCGTTGGTAGTTGCTTTAATAGAAATTTCGTTTGGAGTAACTTCACAAATTGGCGCTAAAATTTCCTGCATCTTTTTGATGTGCGGATTTATTTTAGGGTCCTCTAAACTTAAAGTGGCATCAATATTACCAACGTAATAATTATTTTCTTTTAATAGTTTTATTACTTCAGCTAATAACAATTTGCTATCTGCGCCTCTGTATTTTGGATCTGTGTTTGGGAAATGAAACCCAATATCGCGCAGGTTAGCAGCTCCTAACAAGGCATCACAAATAGCGTGCAATAACACATCCGCATCGCTGTGGCCAACACAGCCTTTATCAAATTCCAGTTTAATACCGCCTAACCAAAGCTCTCTTCCCTCTCCTAAAGGATGCACATCGTAACCAAATCCTACACGTATATTCATTTTATTGCTGTATGTTACATTTAGTATCGCCAGAAGAAAGATCCTGACAATATTTTTTTGCTTTACTTCGCGTTCCTTCAGTTTCGCCCGCTACATAAGTTGTATTTGAATTTTTACATTCACAAACATAATTTTTCTTACAAGAAGTAAAGCCAATTGCAGAAAAAATCGATATATAAATTAGTGTTTTCATTATTCTTTTATAGCATCTACGCCCGGTAAAGTACCTTGCTCAATATACTCTAATAAGGCGCCACCGCCGGTACTCACATAACTTACCTTTTCTGCTAAATTATATTTATTAATTGCAGCAACACTATCACCTCCACCAATTAATGAATACGCGCCGTTTTTTGTTGCTTCAACAATATCAAATGCTGCTTGTTTGGTTCCGTTCTCAAAACTACTCATTTCAAAAACGCCCATTGGTCCGTTCCATAAAATAGTTTTAGAGCTTTTTATTATTTCGCCAAAGGTTTTAATGGTTTTTGGTCCAATATCTAAACCCATCCAACCATCAGGTATTTTATCAATATCCACTTCTTTTTTATTGGCATCGTTCGCAAAATTATCAGCAATAATTGCATCAACCGGTATACATAAATTTACACCTTTAGCTTTTGCTTTACTAATTAATTCTTTTGCAATTTCTAATCGATCATCTTCGCAAAGCGATTTACCGATTTGACCGCCCATAGCTTTTACAAAGGTAAAGGCCATACCGCCGCCAATTAAAATGTTGTTTGCTTTACCCATTAATTGCTCGATAATTAAAATTTTATCGCTCACTTTAGCACCACCAACAATTGCGGTAAATGGTTTTTGTGTTTGATTTAAAACTTTATCAATACTCGCAACTTCGTTTGCCATTACGTAACCAAAACATTTAGCATCTGCTTTAAAATATTTTGCAATTACTGCGGTTGAAGCGTGCGCACGGTGTGCTGTTCCAAAAGCGTCGTTCACATAAATATCTCCGTGCTTACTTAATTTTTCGGCAAAGGCTTCATTCCCTTTTTCTTCTTCTTTATAAAAACGTAAATTTTCTAACAATAAAACTTCGCCTGGCTTTAAAGCAGCAGATTGAGTAAATGCTTTGTCGCTAATGCAATCATCAGCAAACAAAACAGGTGTTCCTAATTGTTTACTTAATTCTGCAACAATATGTTTTAAAGAATATTTATCAGTTGGTCCGTCTTTTGGGCGACCCAAGTGACTCATTAAAACTAAACTACCACCATCTTTTAAGATCTTTTTTAAAGTTGGAATTGCAGCTTTAATACGAGTTGAATCAGTAACTTCAAATCTATCATTTAAGGGCACATTAAAATCAACACGAACCACGGCTCGTTTACTTGAGAAATTTATAGAATCTACGGTTTTCATTTTTATAAAATTAAACTAATTTTTTTAAACTTTTTTCAAATGCAATAATTGTTTTGTCAAGATCTTCATAAGAGTGTGCCTGACTAACAAACCCAACTTCGTATCCACTTGGCCCAAGATAAATACCATTTTCTAATAAAGCATGATATAAAGTTTTAAAATAACTCATGCTATTAGCATCAATGTCATCGGCGCTATCAATGGTTTCTTTTTCGGTAAAGGCTATCCAAAAAATAGAACCCAAGCTAAATAACTTAAATAATTTAAACGGATTAATTTTATTAATGCCGGCAACTAAATATTGTGTTTTTGTTTCAAGATCTTGATAAAAATTTGGGGCTAAACACTCGGTTAACTGTGCAATACCGGCGCTCATAGCCACAGGATTGCCGCTTAAAGTGCCTGCTTGATAAACGGGGCCGTCGGGCGAAATGTGGTTCATGATCTCTTTACTTGCACCATAAGCCCCAACAGGAAATCCGCCACCAATAATTTTACCGTAAGTAATAATATCGGGTTGAATATTGTATAACCCTGCAACGCCACAAAAGCTCATTCTAAAACCACTAATTACTTCATCAAAAATTAATAAGGTATTATTAGCAGAACAAATTTCACGTAAAAATTCTAAAAATTCTTTTCCTTGTAAAAGTAAGCCATTGTTGGCCGGAACCGGCTCGATAATAATACAGGCAATTTGATCTTTAAATTTTTCAAAGGCCTCTTTTACTGCTTCTTTATTATGTAAAGGCACAACAATGGTTTCGTTCACAAAACTTTCGGGCACGCCT
>JBEIEI010000106.1:0-9972 GCA_040382975.1 Flavobacteriales bacterium | reverse complement strand
TTCTCTATTAATAATTGCGCTGCGCCTTTTACCGTTTGAGCCGCAATTAAACGAGCCGTAGTTGCATCAAAACCAATTTCAATGCCTGCTTGAATGTTTGCTCTGATGTAACGCATGGCAAATGCCGTGCCGCAAGCGCCCAATATTGTAGAGGCATCCATTAACTTTTCGTCAATGGTTATAGTTTTACCTAATGTATTAAACAGATCTTCTATGGTTTTTATCTGAGCACTGCTTGCTCCCTTATAGGAAATGCAAGTCATACTTTGTTTAATGGCAATGGCCGTATTTGGCATGGCTCTAAATATGGTTATTTTTTTTCCGATCTCAGTTTCCAGGTCATGTATGGTTACTCCGGATACTACCGAAACCACCATTTGCTTTTGATCCAAGCTCTTTGAGATCTCTTTAACGATCTCTTTTGTTTGAAATGGTTTAACACATAATAAAACAATACTGGCATTTTTAACAGCACTTTTATTGTCGGAAGAAATTTTTACGCCTTGTTTTTTTAAGTAATCTAAGCTTGCTGTGTTTCTTCTGGTAATAGTTATTTGGTTTGGTCTCACAAATTTAGAAGCTATCAAACCTTCGGCAATTGCCTTGCCTAAATTACCGCCACCAATTATTGTAATAGAATTTACACTCATAATAATTTTTTCGCTTTATCTAATGCAATTGCTAAGCCTTCTAATTTGCTTCCGCCGGCTTGTGCGTAAAATGGTTGTCCGCCGCCACCGCCGTTAATTTCTTTTGCTAATTCGCGTACAATATTACCGGCGTTTAAGTTTTTAGTTTTTACTAATTCATCATTAATAATAACAGATATACTAGGTTTTCCTTTTACTTCAGCACCCAACACACAAAATAAATTTGGCACTTCGTTCTTTAACTCAAACAACATATTTTTAATTTCCTCGGCACTATCAAATTGAATTAATTGTGCGATGAAATTAATATCCTCTTTTTTATCTATGGTTTTTATCAGATCTTTTTTAATTGACTGCACTTTTTCTTTTAACAGAACATTTAATTGTTTTTGCAGTTCACTATTTTCTTCAATTAAATTATTCAGACTTTTTACAACATCTTTAGAACCTTTTAATAAGGTTTTTACTTCGTTAATTAAAAGAGTTTGATTGTCGAAAAACTCTTCCGCTTTAATTGAAGTAACGGCTTCTATCCTTCTAATACCTGCTGCAACAGCGCCTTCGCTTAATAGTTTAAAATAACCAATTTGCCCGGTTGATGGAACGTGTGTACCACCACATAATTCAATAGAATAATTTTTATCTGTTGTAACCACTCTAACAACATCGCCATATTTTTCGCCAAACAAAGCCATAGCGCCGGTTTTTTTAGCGTCTTCTATGGTCATTAGATCTGTTTGTACCGTAATATTCTCTCTAACTTTAGTATTCACTAATTTTTCGATCTGCTGAATTTCTTCATCGGTAATTTTAGCGAAGTGCGAAAAGTCGAAACGTAAATACTCATCATTCACTAAACTTCCTTTTTGCTCAACATGCGTGCCTAATACTAAGCGCAATGCAGCATGGAGTAGGTGAGTGGCAGAGTGATTATTTGCTGTAAGTAAACGTTTATCCTTATTTACTTTAGCATTAAAAGTGGCGTTTAATTTTTCTGGTAATTTATCTGTATAATGAATAATTACTCCGTTTTCTTTTTTAGTATCGGTTATATAAATAGTTTCGTTAATGTTTTGAATCACACCCGAATCGCCAACTTGTCCGCCACTTTCGGCATAGAAAGGTGTTTTGCTCAACACTAAATGATATTGCTCTTTATTTTTTGCTTTTACTTTTCTAATTCTAACAATAAAACATTCCGATTCAAGATCGGTATAGCCAACAAATTCTGTTTCTCTTTCTTTGTTCTCTATTAGTTTTTTGTTTTCTTCAATATAGAACCAGTCTTCTGTATCTACTGCTGTTGCAGCTCTTGAGCGATTTTTTTGTTCTTCAAGATATTTATCAAATCCGTGTTCGTCTATACTTAAATTATAGCCTCTTGCAATTAATGAAGTTAAGTCAACCGGAAAACCAAAGGTATCATACAATTCAAAAACAACTTTACCGTCAATTACTGTTTTGTGAGCGGCATTGGTATCAATACAAACCTGATCGATACGTTTTAAACCAACCTCTAAAGTTTTGTAAAAAGAAAGTTCTTCTTCTTTAATTACTTTTTCAATTAATATTTTTTGCGTGTTCAATTCCGGAAAAGCATCGCCCATTTGATGCGCCAATGTTGGCACAATACGGAACATGAATGGCTCTTTTAAATTTAATGTTTGGTAGCCATAACGAATTGCACGACGTAAAATTCTGCGAATAACATAACCTGCGCCTGTGTTACCAGGCAACTGACCATCTGCAATACTGAATGAAATGGTACGAATATGATCGGCAATAACACGCATAGCAATATTTATTAATTGTTGCTTTTTGTGTTTTTCTTCTTCTTCAACATTGTATTTTAAACCGCTTAATTCTTCAATTTTATGAATCAATGGTGTAAATACATCTGTATCATAATTACTTTGTTTGCCTTGTAACACGCGTACTAAGCGCTCAAAGCCCATTCCAGTATCAACATGTTGTTTTGGAAGTTTTACTAAAGAGCCGTCGGCTTTTCTTTCAAACTCCATAAACACATTGTTCCAGATCTCAATTACTTGCGGATCATCATTATTTACAAGGCTTGCGCCTGGTACTCTTTTTCTTTCTTCATCACTTCTTCCGTCATAATGTATTTCAGAGCATGGTCCGCAAGGTCCCATATCGCCCATTTCCCAGAAGTTATCTTTTTTATTTCCGTTTAAAATTCGGTCTTCGCTTACAAATTGTTTCCAAGTATCATAAGCATCTTGATCAAAGCCAAGGCCGTCATCTTTGCTTCCTTCAAAAACAGTAACATATAAACGATCTTTTTCTATTTTGTAAACTTCTGTTAGTAATTCCCATGCCCAGCTTATGGCTTCCTTTTTAAAATAGTCGCCAAAGCTCCAGTTACCAAGCATTTCAAACATCGTGTGGTGGTAAGTATCTACACCAACTTCTTCTAAGTCGTTGTGTTTACCGCTTACACGTAAGCATTTTTGAGTATCTGCAATACGAGGATGTTTAATTGGTGCATTACCTAAAAAAATATCTTTAAAAGGCGCCATCCCGCTGTTATTAAACATTAGAGTAGGGTCGCCCTTAACAACCATTGGTGCACTTGGCACAATTTGGTGACCTTTACTTTTAAAAAAATCTAAAAATGTTTGCCTTACTTTACTAGAATCCATGAGCTTTTAAAATGAGAGGCGAAGATAATAAAATTGAGGCTTTGGCGAAATTTTTCTTATGCACTTATTTACATTTTTTAAGTAAAAAAAAGCCCCTTTTTTTTATTAATTTCTTATATTTAATGTTTTCAAAAATGTCGAAAGTAAGATATAAATTCAACACCAAATCGCTCACTTATGAGAAGGCTCGCCTTACTTTTAAGGAACGTTTTTGGCGTTTTTTATCCTACATAGGAACAGGTTTAGTTTTTGCAACTATTACCATTCTTTTGTCGCGACAGCTTTTGCCGTCTCCTTCAGAAAAAAAGAAGAACCGTGAATTGGAGGCAGTGCTTTTGCAATACGATTTGTTGGAAAATAAAATGGCTAAAATTGAACAGGTTTTAAAAGACCTTGAAGATAGAGATGATAATATTTACCGCACCATTTTTGAAGCTGAGCCATTGCCAAAGAGCATACGTTATGCGGGGTCTGGGGGGAGCGAAAAATATTCGGCTTTTGATAGCTATGATAATTCGGACCTTTTAAAAAACACAACAGAGCGTGTTGACAGAATAGCCAAACAACTTTACATTCAATCTAAATCTTTTGATGAAGTGGTGCAATTAGCAAAGAGTAAAGAAAAGCTTATGGCATCTATTCCTGCAATTATGCCTATTAATCAAAAAGAGTTGGCGCATGCTGTAACTAGCGGTTTTGGCTGGAGAACTCACCCTATTTATAAAACACAAGAGTTTCATCCGGGAATGGATTTTGCAGCACAACAGGGTACGCCCATTTATTCTACAGGTGATGGTGTTATTGAAATTGCAGACAATTTAGCGCAAGGCTACGGCAATCACGTAGTGGTTAATCATGGTTTTGGTTATCAGACTTTGTATGGGCACATGAGTAGAATTGCTGCTAAGGTGGGACAAAAAGTTACGCGTGGACAGTTGATCGGTTACGTTGGCAGTACGGGTTTAAGCACTGCACCACACGTGCATTACGAAGTAATTAAGAATCAAGAAAAAGTTAATCCAATTAATTTTTACTTTAACGATCTTTCTCCAGAGCAATACCAGTTAATGGTAGAGCTTTCTAAAAAAGCTTCTCAGTCGTTTGACTAAATAGGTATGAAGCAACACAAAATAGGATTTAATACTGCTGTATCTATTGTAATTGCTAATATGATAGGAACAGGTGTGTTTACAAGTTTAGGCTTTCAGGTTTTGGGAATAGAAAGTGGATTTGCACTTATTATTTTATGGGTGGTTGGTGGAATTTTGGCTTTATGCGGCGCATTAACTTATGGCGAAATTGGTGCAGCTTTTCCCGAAAGTGGAGGAGAGTATAATTACTTGTCAAAATTATACCACCCGGCTGTTGGTTTTATTAGCGGCTGGGTAAGTGTAACCGTAGGCTTTGCAGCGCCTATTGCGGCGGCGGCGGTTGCTCTAGGGCAATACGTAAGCAAAGTTTACCCAAGCGTTAATGCAGTTGTTTTGGCCTTAAGCATTATTGCAATTATAACATTAATACATTCCATCAATTTAAAAGCCGGCAGTTTATTTCAACGCATATTTACCATTGTTAAGGTAGTTTGTATCGTTATGTTTGTTGGTTTTGGTTTGTTTCATGTGCCAGAGCATACCGTTAATTTCAGTGCAGATACTACAGCATGGAATGATATTTTTTCAAAAGGTTTTGCAATTTCTTTAATTTATGTAACCTATGCATATAGCGGATGGAATGCAGCTTCTTATATTTCGGGAGAAATGAAAGATGCTAAACGTAATTTACCCAAAGCACTTTTTGTTGGAACATTAATAGTGATGGTTATTTACACCCTTTTAAATTATGTGTTTTTATATTCGGTACCAATTCCCGAATTAAAAGGGGTTTTAGAAGTTGGTTATCTGAGTGCCAATAAAATTTTTGGGGTTCAGGTTGGACAATTTATGAGTTTGGTTATTGCGGTGTTATTGATCTCTACTATAAGTGCCATGGTATTAGCCGGACCACGTGTGATGAAAAGTATGGGAACGGATATTAAAGGCCTTCGTTTTTTTGCTATTTCAAATAAAAACAATGTACCCTATGTGGCCATTATCTTTCAATCAATTATCGCCGTGGTATTAGTACTTACGTCTTCCTTTCAATCTTTAATTACTTATGTTGGCTTTACCTTAAATCTCTTTACTTTTTTAACGGTTGCCGGTATATTTATTTTGCGTTTTAAACATAAACATATTGAAACTTCGTATAAAACATTTTTGTATCCAATAACACCTTTATTATTTTTATCCATCATCTTGTTTATTTTGGTTTACATCATGATCGAAAAACCGGTTGAATCTCTTTACGGATTAGGAACAGTATTATTAGGTTTGTTTGTGTATTTTATAACCAATAAAAAAGAAGATAAAACAACCAACGAAATATCCGGTGAAAAGGGATCTACTTAGATCTTATTTACTTTTTGCTTTTTGTATAGCATTAGCTTTAGTTTCTCATGCCCAAACTTCTCCTTTATTAGATAGCTTATTAAAAGCAGATCTGCCGCAATTTGCAACCGTTTTAGCAAATCCCAACAAATACAAACTTCAGGTTATTTATTCACGCATTGACAGGAATGAAAAGAACGAACCTGCCTTTAAAGACTTTAAGTTTAATGTCAACAAAAATTATTTTTACCCGGCAAGTACCGTTAAATTGCCAATAGCGTTAATGGCTTTAATAAAATTGGAAGAATTAAATATACCAGGCTTAAATAGAGCAACCGCCATGATCACCGACAGCGCTTTCTATTGTCAGAAAAAAGTAAATGCAGATACTACCTCGCCAAGCAGATATCCAACAATAGAGAACTATATAAAAAAAATGTTTTTAGTAAGTGATAATTATTCTTGTGCGCGCGTTTACGAATTTGTTGGTTTTGATCATGCGCATAAAAGATTAAAAGATCTTGGTTATAAAAACATTCGTTTGTTCAATCGTTTAGATGGTCAATGTCCCGGTGACACTGCAAAAATTACTCCGCCAATTTATTTTTTAAATGAAACAGGAGATACCATTTATAAACAAGCGCTTACATTTGGTACTGAAAAATTAAAACATCCAATTGCTAATTCAAAAGTGGGCAAATCTTATGTTGGGCCTAACGGAAAACGTATTTACGGACCAAAATATTTTTCGACGCATAATTATTTTACGGCAAACGATCTTCATGATCTTATGAAACGAATTGTTTTTAATGATTTTTTTAGCGAAAAAAATAAATTACCAATAAGTACCGATAACAGACAATTTATGTTGAAACAATTAGGGATGTATCCAAAAGAAAGTCTATTTCCTAAATACGATAAAAAAATATTTTACGATTCGTTTAAAAAATATTTTTTGTATGCCAGCGCTGTGGCAACCATTAAACAGGACAGTATTCGTGTATTTAATATTGTGGGGCGTGCTTACGGTTTTTTAATTGATTGTGCTTATATCATTGATCAAAAAAATAAACTAGAGTATCTGTTAACTTCGACAATTTACGTGAACGAAAAAAATGTTATTGGTAATGGTAAATATCAATACGACCAAATAGGCTTGCCATTTTTAAGAGACTTAAGTTGGAGTTTATACAATTTTGAAAGAAAGAGACCAAAGGAGAATTTACCTGACCTTTCGGAATTTAAATTGTTTGATCAATAGGTCTATTTTGGTTTTTTTTCTTCCGTTTTTTTTGTGAATACGTTTTTACAAACATAGGTAATGCTTGGTGAGCCTTCGTAGGTAGAGGTTTGGATAGTAAATGAATTTTTTGAAGGTGATACTGTTCCTGATGAGATACAATCAGAGTTTCTGTAAAATTCTAGGTGAATAGCATCACCACTTAAGGTTGAAATAGGAATAACAGATTCCGGCCCGATCCTTAACTGAACAATTTCAAAGCGGTTATTTATATTGGAAGTTGATACTGTGGCAGAATAGTTTGTAGTTGTTATTGTTGGGTTATTTACTCCTGCGGTTGATGCGGTGCATGTAAGAGCAACATTGTAATGTCCAATTAATGAACTTGCCCCGTTTTCTACAACATGCACAGTTCTTGTTACAGTTGCTGCCTGATTTCCGGCTTCATCTGTATAATCATAATCTAGATAATAAGTTCCGGGAACGCCGGTGTTTACAGAGCCAGTAATTTCAACCTTCAGGCATTTTCCACGATCGATCACTTCTGCTTGAGGATCGTCGTAAATTGAATTTAGGTAGGCGGTATCAATTTTTTTATCCAGTTTTAGAATAGGTGCAATGGTATCTTTTTGAATTTCATTTTCCTCTGAACCAATATCATTACTGCATGATTGAAGGCAAAATGTAATGGTACTAATAAGAAATACTAATTTCAATTTATTCATAATTTTAAATTTGTTGCCTTTAATTATAATTTTGCTAATACCGGAACTTGCTTATAGAACCATGAATAAAATTTCATCTCTTTGGTTTCGTAATATGGGAAAAAAGAAAGTTCAAATGACTTTAATTTATTTTGGCTTTTTAAAGCAATATTTATTTCTCCTTTAGCATAGGTTTTATAAAAACCTAACGAATCACCTTTGGTTCTATTAAGGGTAACTTTATTACAAACAACCTTTCTTGTTTTCCCTTTTAAATAATCGGGTTTAGTTACATCCCATCTTGCATCCCATTTGCCCGGATAGTAAAATTCGTCAGTTAATTGGTAGCTTAGGGTAGTATCTGTTAATTGATAGTTACCCCAAAAATAGCTCATAGTGTCGAGATGTTCGTTAATGATATTATAAATGATATTGCCTTTTTTTGTAAGCTTCATAGCGCCGGATATTGGAAATTCATGAGAATTAATTTGATCATTATTTTCCTGAAAAATAAAAAGCTGATCGATAAAAGGTTGCGGTGTTTTTGTGGAAGTGGTATTGCCGGGATCTTTTATTTGTGAATTACCCGTGCCGGAGCAACAAGCGAATAAGACTGCAATAACAGTAAGGAGTATACTCGACGCAATAAACCTAGTATTCTTCATATTGGAATCCAATTTAAGTAAAGCTATTTAAGTTATTTTAAATCTGAAATTTTAAACTGTTAACAATTGTTTATTTTCAACTAGTTCTGCTAATGAGGAACGCCGAAGCATGAGTTATCTATAATTTTAAACGCATCATAATATCGGTTTGCTCGTCGTTACCAAGTTTAAAAATATGTTTGTCAAATTCTTCAAAACCATTTTTCTTATAAAAGTTTATGGCTCTAGGATTATTCTCCCAAACGCCTAACCAAACATATTTAGCGTTTCTCTGCCCCGCAATGTCAATTGCTTTATTAAATAAAACTTGTCCCACATTTTTACCGTGAAAGTCTTTAAGAACATAAATGCGTTCAATTTCTAACGATGATTCATCTATGCTCTCGGTCTGCGCTTGTCCGTAATTAATTTTTAAGTAACCAATTACTTTGTTGTCGACTAGTGCAAAATAAAATTCCGAATTAGGGTCATTTAATTCTTCGGTTAGTTTTTCGATGCTTAAATTATTTTCTAAATACATTTGCATGTCGTGAACCGAATTATGCTCTGAAAAAGTTTCACTGAATGTTTGTCTACCAATTAGCTGAAGTTGCAACACATTTGTCACGTATGCTTTTTTTATTTCAAGGTTGTTCATGCTAATTTTTTTTCGAATTTTATTGAATCTGCCATCAGTGTTATAAGATCACTGTTAGCAGAAGGTAGTTGTTTATTAGACATGTCAAGTTACTGTTATGCATATAGATATTAGCTTTTTAAAACGTCTTTGGTATAAACACCATTTTTGCAATTTTCAATATGAGAGAATGTCCCATCTTTATTGTAAACATGTCTGGTTCCGCTTACTTGTTTACCGCCTTCAAACAAACCTTTTTTTGTTAGTTGATTATTAGCGTTAGTAAGTTCGTGGTACCCATCAGGAACTCTTGCCGATTTTTCTTTTGGTTTAGTTGCATAAAGTACTATTGATATTCCTACGAAAATTCCAATTGTCCATTTAATAAATAGTGAAATGGTTGGCAATTCCATTGTCTTGCTGTAATTAAAAAAATTATGTAACAGTATTGCCCCACCCATTGATATAACTAGAAATATTAGAGTGTAGGTTACTTGCTTTTTCATTTTTTATTGTTTTATAGAAATGAAATGATTTTTTAGGTTGGTGTTCTGTAAATTAAAATGGATCTAATTTATAGGAAGCAAAAAAGTCAGTCTTACATGGTAAATTTTCATGCTGAGACTGACTTTAAAGTTGAATTTAATCAAAAATTAATTACCCATTTTAGCCACTGCCTCAATAATATCGTGCTTGGTTATAATGTGCATGTTACCACCTAGATCGCGTAATAAAACAGCGTTATTGTCTTTAGTAATTAACTTACTTACTTCTTCAATAGGTGCTTTTTCGCCAACAATAGGGAATGGAGCTTGCATTAAACTTTTTACACTTTGGTTTTTGATGTCGTTGTTCTCCATTAATTTTCCAAAAATATAATTGTCGTTTAACGAGCCAACATATTCTCCTTTATCCGTAACCGGAATTTGTGAGATAGAGAACTTACTTAATAATCCTAACGCTTCGCTAATTGTAGCGTTCACATCTACCGTTAGTAATTTTTGGTTC
>JBEIEI010000105.1:0-10020 GCA_040382975.1 Flavobacteriales bacterium | reverse complement strand
ATAATATAAAAATAACAATTTTAGAATTAGATAGCATCTAAAATCATTTTAATTTTTTGTAAAGCTTCTATTAATTCCTGATCAGAAATAGTAAGTGGAGGAGCAATTCGCATGGCAGTGGTGCAAAACAAAAACCAATCGCTTATTATGCCATTTTCTAAACAGCTTTTAATAATGCGCATATTAAGTTCTTCATTGCCATAATCAACAGCGCCTAATGCCCCAAAAACCCTAAGTTCTTTTATTAATGGATGTTTAAGCTCCATTTTAATTAAAGTTTCTATCTCCTTTGCGCGAGCGATTAGATTTTCTTCAAGTATAACCTCTAAAGTAGCTTTTGCAGCCGCAACACAAACCGCATTGCCACCAAATGTGTTTATATGGCCAAGTACAGGATTGTTGGTTAAACAACCCATTAATTTTTGAGATGAAACAAAAGCACCAATTGGCAAACCACCACCCATACCTTTTGCCAATAACAATATATCGGGAATAACCTCTGCTTGCTCAAAAGCAAATAAACTTCCTGTTCTACCAAAACCTGTTTGAATTTCATCAAATATCAATAATACACAATGCGTATCACATTTTTCGCGAAGCAATTTTAAAAACTCTGTTGTTGCCTTTCTAACTCCTGCTTCCCCCTGAATGGGTTCAATAATTACACAGGCAGTGTGTGAAGAAATTTGATCGAGATCCTTTAAATTATTTAATTCTAAAATTTTAACATCGGGTAATAAAGGACGAAAACTATTTTTAAAAAATTCATCTCCCATTACGCTTAATGCACCATGCGTACTGCCGTGATAGGCATTTTTAAAACTAATTATCTCTGTTCTGCCTGTTACGCGTTTGGCTAATTTTAATGCACCTTCTGTAGCTTCGCTACCACTTGTTGTAAAATAAACAGAATTTAATTGTGGGGGTAAAAGATCGGTTAATTTTTTAGCGTATTTAACCTGCGGACTTTGATTAAACTCGCCATACACCATTAAGTGCATGAATTTTTGAGCTTGCTCATTTATGGCACTTAAAACTTTTGGGTGGCAATGCCCAATATTACTAACAGATATACCGCTTATGAGGTCAATATATTCTTTGCCGTTCTCATCTTTCAACTTAACACCCTTAGCTTCCTTAATATTTACATCTACCCCAAGTAAAGGCAGATCGGAAGTTTGCGCTACATGTCGTAAAAATAATTCACGTTGATTCATTGTACGGTCCTTAGAATTTATAAACTAACTAATAGTCTTAGATCTTTTTTAAGATGATAAATAATTCTCTGCCGGCTCTTGGTTTTACAGAATTGTGCGCTGTCTCATAAACCAAAGGTTCAAACAAGGATATAAAGTATCCTACATATTCCTCTTTAGAGCCACCAAAAGGAGGTTTATCTTCATTTAAAACATCATTAAACAACAAACCAACTAATTTGCCTTTTGGATTTAAAAGTTCGTGAACCTTTTTAAAATAATTTTGACGTAATGATTTATTGACGGCACAAAAAAAAGTTTGTTCAATTATAAGGTCGAATTTTAAATCCTTTATCTCAAAAAAATCAGAAAGCAGTAAATGATCTGCACTAATTTTAGGGCAACGTTGTAATAAATTTTTTAATGGTTGTTCGGCAAAATCACACACATAAACATTGGTAAATTCATTATTAACAAGATATTCAGCCTCGTAGGCGTTACCAGCACCCGGAATTAAAATGGCTAAATTTTTATCGGTTAACTGATCGAAATAATCTTTAAGCGCTGGTGATACCTGACCTAGATCCCAACCAAAATCATCGTTAAGATATCTATCATCCCAATATTTTGCGCTTAGATCGTGACTCATTCTTCTTCTAAAACTTTCAGTTTTACAGTATCAACACTTTGTCTGGTGCGTTTTAAAATAGTTAACTCATAACCATCTTTTTTACGCTTATCGTTAACGGCCGGAATTCGTCCGAAAATATAATTGATGTAGCCGGAAACTGTTTCGTAATGTGTGTTTTCAGGCAAAGCAATAGGCAGCGCATCATTCACATCGGCAATAGTAGCCTGAGCATTTACAATATATTCTGTATCACTTTTTTTCTCAACATTTGGTTTTTCCTCATCGTGTTCATCCTGTATTTCTCCAACCAATTCCTCAATAATATCCTCCATGGTAATTAAACCTGCAGTTGATCCAAACTCATTGGTAACAATAGCCATTTGAATATGATGCTTTTGAAAGTCGCGCAACAATTCGTTGATCTTCATACTTTCCGGTATAAAATGTACCGGTCTCATAATATCTTTTAAGGTACGGAATTTGTTCTCGATCAATGCTTTTAAAAGATCCTTACTATGAACAATTCCTATAACATTATCAATATCTCCTAAATAAATAGGGATCCTTGAAAATCCTTCTTCAATAACGCGTTTGGTGATCTCACCTTTACCCAACTCCACATCAAGCGCTACTACTCTGTTTTGTGGCACCATGATCTGTTTTACGATCCGATCATCAAAATCAAAAACATTCTGAATTAATTCGTTCTCACTTGGTTTAATAGCACCACCTTCTTCACTCTCTGTTAAGATCAAACGTAATTCTTCTTCCGTGTGCACTTCATCTTCACCCACCTTCTTTACACCAATTACTCTTAAAACAACATTAGATGTTTTGTTTAATAACCAAATAAACGGCGAACAAATAAAATAAAATATCCTTAGCGGCCAGGCAAATAACAACAACGAATCCATACTAAATTTAATACCGATCATTTTTGGGATCTGTTCACCAAGCGTAACATGAAAAAATGTTAGCAACGTTAATGCTATTGGTAAAGAAACACTGTGAACATTAACGGGGTTTGTTACCCAGCCTGTAGTGGAAAATATCTTTATTACCAAGTGCGAAATAACCTCTTCACCCACAGCACCGAGGGCTAAGGAAGCTAATGTTATTCCTAATTGAGTTGCAGAAAGGTAAGCATCAAGTTTTGATAAAAGTGATTTGGCTAACTTTGCCCTTGCGCTTCCTTTTTTAATTAATACATCTAGTTGAGAAGCTCTAACCTTTACTAATGCAAATTCAGCGGCAACAAAAAAACCATTAAATAGAATGAGTAAAAAAGTAATAAAAAGATCGAATGTCATAGTAATTATAATGCAAATATACTCATTA
This sequence comes from Flavobacteriales bacterium, assembly GCA_040382975.1. Taxonomy (GTDB): domain Bacteria; phylum Bacteroidota; class Bacteroidia; order B-17B0; family Aurantibacillaceae; genus Aurantibacillus. The sequence goes on along the minus strand of JBEIEI010000105.1, from coordinate 6,855 downwards.
GTGAGGAAGTGGCTTATTTAGACACATTTAGTCTTTTGAGTTGTTCTTCTTTTAAATAAATTATTTGTTTTAAAAGTTCAATTTCTCCTTGCAAAGAATTGGCGTCTTTTTTTGCATCTTCTTCGGTTAAAAGTTTATTTATATAATAGGGTTTTTCTTTATAATCGATCTTAAAATTATCTGACCTGAAAAAACTGTATAAAGGCACTCTAAGCGCTTTAGATATTAGCTCTAAATTCCTAAGTTCTAATGTTTTATTATTAAGGGCCTCGGTCAATTCATCCTCACTCATTCCCAAATATTCGGCTAATTGGTTAAAAGTGTAATTCTCTTTCTTTAAAATTTCTATTAATTGTGATTTTACGTCCATTTTACTAATTGCGTATGTAAATATACTTAAAAAAAATAGTTTTAAGGGTGAATTGATTTTTAATAAAAGCGTTTAATTGTTTAAATTATTCTAAAAATTGGCGATTTATTGGGGGTAAATGGATTGTAATTGGGGATTTTATTTTATATTTTTGCAACTCTTAAAATTTAATTGGTTCACTTATGAAAATATTAGTAGCAATAAGCAATGTGCCCGATACAACTTCAAAAATTCAGTTTACTGACGGCGATACAAAATTTAACAGCGCGGGAATTACGTTTGTAATTAACCCTTACGATGAGTGGTATGCTTTAGTAAGAGCTTTAGAAATTAAGGAAGCTAATTTAGCTGAGAAAGTTACTATCATTCATGTTGGATTAGCAGACAGTGATGCTACAATTAGAAAGGGTTTAGCCTTAGGTGCTGATGATGCGGTTAGAATTGATGGTGACGGACCGGATGCTTTTTATGTTGCAGAGCAAATTGCAAATTATGCAAAGGCAAATGGCTACGATCTTATTTTAGTTGGTAAAGAAACTATTAATTACAATGGTGCTTCTGTTGGCGGAATGATAGCCGGTGTGTTAGATCTGCCGTTTGTTTCGTTAGCTACAAAATTAGATATAGCTGCAAATAAAGCAACCATTGAACAAGATGTTGATGGTGGTGCACAGGTTGTGGAATGCGAATTACCTTTAGTGGTAAGCTGCGCAAAAGGTATGGCAGAGCAGCGCATCCCTAACATGCGCGGTATTATGGCTGCAAGAACCAAACCATTAACTGTGGTTCCTGCATCTGCAACAACTCCTTTAACCTCTATTAAATCTTATGTTTTAAATCCTGGTCGTACAACTTGTAAAATGATCAGCGAAGATAATTTAGATGAATTGGTAAGTTTATTACATACAGAAGCTAAAGTTATCTAATTAAAAAAATTAAATATTAAAAACTAAAAACTATCAAGATTATGTCAGTACTAGTTTATACCGAAATTAATAAAGGACGCGTAAAAAAAGCTTCTTTAGAGTGCGTTAATTACGCCGCAAAAATTGCCGAATTAACAGGGTCAACTGTTACAGCTATTGTAAACAATGCATCTCCGGAACAATTGGAAGAAATTGGAAAAGCAGGTGCTACAAAAATATTAGCGGTAAAAAACGATAAATTAAATACCGATGCCATGTTCACCAGCGCTGCTGTTGAGCAAGCTGCTAAAGCTGAAAATGCTAAAATAATTATTTTCGCTTTTGATATAGTTGGAAAATCTGTTGCACCAAGATTAGCTGCAAAATTAAAAGCCGGCTTAGTTGCAGGTGCTGTAGATTATCCTGCAATTAACGGTGCAAGTTTTGAAGTGAAGAAAAATGTTTTTTCAGGAAAAGCCACAGCCGTTTACACAATTAATAGCGATGTGAAAGTTATTTCGTTACTACCAAATAGTTTTCCTGTAAAATTAGGCGATAACAAAGCTACAGTTGCAGAGTTTAACGCAGACCTTTCTTCAATTACCTCTAAAATTGTAATTAAAGAACAAAAATCTAACGATGTTAGCGGTATGATACCATTACCGGAGGCCGAATTAGTTGTTAGTGCAGGAAGGGGTTTGAAGGGACCTGAGAATTGGAAAATAGTTGAAGACCTTGCTTCTATTTTGGGCGCTACTACTGCGTGTTCTCGTCCGGTTGCAGATATGCACTGGAGACCACATCATGAGCATGTTGGCCAAACAGGTGTTGCCATTCGTCCTAACTTATACATCGCCATTGGTATTTCTGGAGCCATTCAGCATTTAGCAGGTGTTAATGGAAGTAAAACCATTGTTGTAATTAATAACGACAAAGAAGCGCCTTTCTTTAAATCGGCAGATTACGGTATTATTGGAGATGCATTTACCATTCTTCCAAAATTTACCGAAGCTGTTAAAAAATTTAAAGCGAATCAGAACTAATTATATTTTTTCTTAAATTAGAATTTGATGAATAATGATCTTGGTAAACGGTTTAAATAATTTAATTAGTTTTTAATGAAGAAAGTGCGGTTAGAAATTGTGGGATTGTCCTATAGCCAAACACAGAGTGGTGCCTATGCTTTAGTATTAGGTGAAACAACCGGTAGCAGAAGGTTACCAATTATTATCGGGGGGTTTGAAGCCCAGGCAATTGCTATTGAGTTGGAAAAAATGAGCCCGAGCAGGCCATTAACGCACGACCTCTTTAAAACATTTGCCGAAACATTTAAGATCAGTATTACCGAAGTTTTAATTTATAATTTAGTTGAAGGAATATTTTACGCCAAATTACTTTGTAATGATGGTACCAAAGAAGTTGAAATTGATGCTAGAACAAGCGATGCTATTGCAATAGCTGTTAGATTCAAATGCCCGATTTCTACTTACGAATTTATTTTAAAAAGTGCGGGGATCGTTTTAGATGACGAACCCTCAATTGAAACCACGGATGAAGGCGAAAAAGTTGCAGAGCTGGCAGAAACTAAAACAAGTGCCAAATCCGACGATTACAAAGAAAAAAGCACCGAAGAATTAAAAAACTTATTGCAAACTGCTTTAGATGAAGAACAATACGAATTGGCTTCTAAAATTAGAGACGAACTTAATCAACGCAAAAAATCATAAAAAAAGCCTCTTATAACTAAGAGGCTTTTTTGTTTTATCTATTTTTTAAATTATTAAGCGTTTAACTTTTCTTTAAACTTTTGTATTTGATTTTTTAAAGCCTCGCAACTTAGATCTGTAGCCTCTTCGAAGGTAGCACATTGTTTTTTCGCGAAAAATTCATGCCCCTTTCCGGTCATTCTTATTTCAGCAATTTTATTCTCGGCATTACCATTTTTATCAAGTCTAAGCGTGATCTCGCTATTGATGATGCCGTCATAAAATCTGTTTAATTTTCCAACTTTTTCATTTACAAAGTCTAGTAATTTTCTGTCTGCATCAAAGTGCACTGATTGGATGTTGATTGTCATAACTTGTTTCCTCCTATTTGTTATTTATTAATTACCCGAATGCGGGTGTGCTTGATTATATGATTTTTTTAATTTTTCTATGGTGTTGTGCGTGTAAATTTGTGTTGCCGATAAACTGGCATGCCCCAACAATTCTTTTACTGCATTAATATCTGCGCCATTGTTTAGTAAATGCGTAGCAAATGTATGTCGTAAAACGTGTGGACTTTTTTTTGAATTGGTAGTTACAGCGGCTAAAACCTCATTAACGATCTTGGTAACTTTTTGTGCCGTAAGCGGGGTATTTTTTAAAGTAACCAACAAAAAGGGATTTATGAGATTTTGTTCTTTTTTTACGTTCAAATAAGCCTCAAGATTGCGCTTTAATCCCATACCAAAAGGAATGATCCGCTCCTTATTTCTTTTGCCTAAAACTTTTAATTGCCCGTTATAAAGATCAACATCGCTTTCTTTTAAACTCATTATCTCTGCCCTTCTTAGGCCGGTTTGGTATAAAACATCTATCACTAATTTATCTCTAAACCCTTCAAAACCAGGAGCAAAAGTGTATTTTGAAAACAGATCGTCTATTTGACCTTCATCAATAAACACCGGGAGTTTTTTCGCGATCTTGGGGCCCTGAACCTTTTGCATAGGGTTAATGGTTAAAACATGACTTCTAACCAAATATTTAAAAAACGACTTTAAAGTACTTAATTTACGATTAACGGTTTTTGCCGATTGTTTATTATCCATTAAATGCGCCATAAACGCCCGGGCATGTTGATGGGTAATTTCCGGTAATGAAAAAGAAGAGAATTCGGACTTTAAAAAACTAAAGAATTGTATCAGATCAGACTCATAATTTTTACTAGTTAAAGGACTGGCTCGCTTTTGCAAGTTCAAATAAGAAATAAAACCTTTAACCGCCTCTTCCATCATACAATAAAAAAATCCTAAACGAATTTATGCAATTCAGTTTAGGATTCCAATAAAAATTTAATTTTTATAAAAAATTACTTTACGATAGCACCTATCTGTAATTTTTGCTTATAAGCAGCTTTAATCATCTCTTCGCGACGACGAACAGATGGTTTTGTAAATTTAGTACGCTCACGTAATTGCTTAACAACACCGGTTTTTTCGAATTTCTTCTTGTATTTTTTTAAGGCTTTTTCAATGTTATCGCCTTCTTTAATTTGAACTATTAGCATTTTAATTTCTTTTTTTATAATTAAGAGCCGCAAATATAAGAAACTATTTACATAATCTCAAACTTTTTTCTGCAATTAAAGGTCTAAATTCTCTAAATTTACCGTTTTCCCCACTATATGCAAAAACAAGGCTACTCAAAATTCAAAAACGTCCTAAAAAAGGCTAATAATATTGTAATAACAACACATTGGAGTCCTGATGGTGACGCTATGGGGAGCAGCCTGGCTTTATATAACTTTTTAGTACAACTTGGAAAAAAAGTAAAAGTGGTGGTTCCTAATGCCTATCCAGAGTTTTTAGACTGGTTACCCGGCAATAAACAGGTTATTATTCATCAAAAGAACGAGGCAAAAGTTGAAAAACTGGTAAATTCCGCCGATCTGATCTTCACCTTAGATTTTAATTCGCTTAAACGTATCGAAAAGTTAGGCGAATTACTTCAAATTGCTAAGGCCCCTATTGTAATGGTAGATCATCATCAAATGCCAGAAACCTATGCAACTTATTATTTTCATGATGTAAAAGCTTGCAGCACCTGCGAATTGATCTTTGATCTGATCGTTGGCCTTGGCGGAAAAAAATTAATTGATAAAAAGATCGCAGCTTGTCTTTATACGGGCATAATGACCGATACCGGCTCATTCAGATACCCAAGCGTAAATGCAAATACACATTTAGTGGTATCGGAACTGCTCAAAACAGGAATGATCCCTGCCGACATTCACTCTGCTATTTATGACACTTATAGCTACGAGCGATTAAAATTATTGGGCTATTTATTAAGCGAAAAAATGGCCGTAATAATTAATATGCCTGTTGCTTATTTTAGCGTTACCGAAGACGAATTAAAAAGATTTAATTATCAAAAAGGCGATACAGAAGGTATTGTAAATTATCCGTTTTCTATTAAAGGCATTAAAGTTTGCGCCTTATTTATGGAATCTCCTGAAGGTTACATTAAAATTTCGTTTAGAAGTAAAGGCAAAATTGATGTGAATAAATTTGCAAGAGAGCACTTTAGCGGAGGCGGACATATTAACGCTGCCGGTGGAAAAAGCGACCTTTCACTCGAAGAAACAGTAAATAAATTTACAGCATTAGCAAAAACTTTATTTTAATTTATGCTAAACAAATTAGCCGAAATAACTTTAAGATCTCAGATCACAAAAAACAATTCAACTCGACAAAAACAATTTTTGCCTTGGGATAAAATTCAAAAAATTGCATTGGTAATTAGTAAAGACGAAACAATAAATAAAAGTGCTATTGACAAATTTATTAGCGACTCACAAAAACATATTGAAGTTTTTTTTATTGAGCTAAGTTCTAAAACACCCGGTTATGGCGATTGGAAATGTTTTACTAAAAAAGATAAAACCCTTTTAGGCCTTCCAAAAAATACTGTAACTCAAGATCTAGCAACCAAAAAATTCGACTTGGTAATAAATGCCGCTAACCACTCAACATTATTTGCGTCGGCCATTACCTCTGCCTTGCAGGCGCCTTTAAAGTGTACACAAGCAACAAATTTTAGCGAGGCCGAATTAATTATTGAAAAAACTGTTCCCTTTAATTTGATAAATTATTTAAACGATGTGGTTAAATATTTAAAAATGATAAAAACAAACTAGATTTTGATTTCAGATTTCAAATTTAAGAATTATAAATTATATATATTTAAACCTTATTAATAACACCAAACAACAATGGACTTAGAATTTAATAAAAACGACGATAAAATGCGTTTGCTTATCAGCCAAATGGAGCAACGTTTGCAAAAAGTATATTTAGGCGGTGGTAAATCTCGCATTGATAAATTGCATGAGCAAGGTAAAATGAGCGCACGCGAACGTATCGATTTTTTATTAGACAAAAACACCGAGCGTGTTGAGATATCTGCTTTTGCAGGGTACGAAATGTATGCCGAGCATGGTGGCTGTCCGGGTGGTGGCGTTGTTATTGTTATTGGTTATGTTAGCGGTAAACAATGTATTGTTGTTGCTAACGATGCTACCGTAAAAGCCGGAGCATGGTTCCCTATTACCGGAAAAAAGAATTTACGTGCACAGGAAATTGCTATGGAAAACCGTTTGCCAATTATTTATTTGGTTGATAGTGCCGGTGTTTATTTACCATTACAAGATGAGATCTTTCCTGATAAAGAACATTTTGGTCGCATTTTTAGAAACAATGCTGTAATGAGCAGCATGGGTATTTTACAAATTGCTGCGGTTATGGGAAGCTGTGTTGCAGGCGGAGCTTATCTTCCAATTATGAGTGATGAGGCAATGATCGTTGATAAAACAGGT
>JBEIEI010000104.1:0-10059 GCA_040382975.1 Flavobacteriales bacterium | reverse complement strand
TTTGAGTATCAAGGTCAAAAATGTTCAGCAGCCTCTCGCGCATATGTTCCTTCAAACTTATGGAGCGATGTAAAAGCTTTTATGTTGGCCGATCTTAAAACCATGAAAATGGGACCAACCGAAGATTTTACCAATTTTATAAATGCTGTTATTGACGAAAAAAGTTTTGATAAACTAGCGAAATATATTGATGCCGCTAAAAAAGATAGCAATGTTGAAATTATTGCAGGTGGAAATTACGATAAGAGTAAAGGTTATTTTATTGAACCTACAATTATAGTTGCAAAAGATCCAAAATATGTAACAATGTGCGAAGAGCTATTCGGCCCTGTATTAACGCTTTTTGTTTACGATGAACATAAATTTGAAGAAACATTGGAGTTAGTTGATACTACTTCAATTTACGCATTAACAGGTGCTATTTTAGCGCAAGATCGTTATGCTATTGAACTAGCAACAAAAAAATTAAGCAACGCAGCCGGTAACTTTTATATTAACGATAAATGCACCGGAGCAGTTGTTGGTCAGCAACCATTTGGCGGTGCCAGAGGGAGTGGAACAAATGATAAAGCAGGTGCAAAAATTAATTTGTTACGTTGGGTATCTCCAAGAACGATTAAAGAAACTTTTACGCCACCTACAGATTATAAATACCCGTTTTTACAGGCCGACTAACTATTAAAAGATTTAATATTTTTTTTGCACTATTTTTTTTGGATATGAAATGGTTTTATTTTTGAAATTATTTAGATGCAATTTCTTTAAAAAATTGAGAGTCGGAAAACTATAATTTTAAAACAAAATCTTTATCACCGGTTAATTAATTCATCAACAAAATTAATTAGCCGGAAACTGACTTTTTTTTAGTTAATCGCGCCTATAGGTCTGAAAAAAAACAAAGCATTCTAAGGGTTACTCACTTTTTCAACGATTAAAGTTCTATGAATTTATCCATGAGTTTTGATACTGTTACGTTCTAAAAAATTTAGCGGAACTATTAATCATAATGATACTTTTTTAATTGTTAAAATTGAGCGAAAAGTTGTATCTAAATTTCTAAATTCTTAGGTTAGCTAAAAATTAATAAACACACAAAATATGAAATTAAAACTACCATTAATTGCCACGGCGCTCTGCCTTTCTTATGTCATTAACGCTCAAACCGGCAAGGTAGCGTTAAAAAGTAACGCTGCTCAAATTCAAAAAAATACATCCTCTATTACGCAAAGATGTGGTACCCCTGAGCCAGGTGCTGAATGGGATGCATGGTTCAACCAAAAAGTTGAAGAATTTAACGCCGCCAATACTGCCGGTAAAACGCAAGCGGTGGCTTATACCATCCCGGTTGTTGTACACGTTGTTCACAACAATCAGGCTGTTGGTGTGGGAGATAATATTACTCAGGCTCAAATCATAGATCAAATTAATATTTTAAATGCAGATTTTGCAGGTACAGGTTTAAACAGTGGAAATGTACCGGCTATTTTTTCTTCACTAAAAGCAAACTGTACTATTAATTTTTGTTTAGCTCAACTTACACCAACAGGTGGGGCAATGGCTGAACCGGGAATTGATCGTATAAACAGAGTTTCAAAAGGATGGACAGCGCCGCCGTATACAAGTACGTATATTGATGCAACTATAAAACCAAACAGTATTTGGGATCCAACACGCTACTTAAACATGTGGGTTATGAATTTAGGCGGTGGTTTATTAGGCTATGCAACATTTCCTGGAGGCACAGGTCTTACCGGATTAAGTGGACCATTTGGTACTGCTACATCGGATGGTGTGGTAATGTTAAATGCAGCGTTTGGAAGTATTGGCACTGCTGCGAGCAATGCTCCCTATCATAAAGGCCGCACAACAACTCATGAGGTGGGTCACTGGATAGGTTTGAGACACATTTGGGGGGATTCTAATTGTGGTAGTGATTTTTGTACTGACACGCCAACATCTCAAACGTCAAATTTTGGTTGCCCTACACATCCCTATAAAGTAGGTGTTTGTGCTGGTAATACAACCGGAGAAATGTTTCAGAATTTTATGGATTATACAGATGATCTTTGTATGTATATGTTTACCAACAGCCAATCTGCGCGTATGCAAACAGCAATGGCTAATGGCACATTCCGTAGTCAATTAGCTGCGAGTGCAGCAACATTATGTACCATTTCTTCTTCTGCACCAACTGCAAGTTTTTCAATACCAACTACAGGTTGTAACAATTCTGCTGTTACAGTTAGTAATTTAAGTACAGGTTCACCAGCACCAAATTATTCATGGAGTTCAAACCCATCAGCAGGCGTTAGTTTTAATCCAAATATTACTGCGGTTGCACCAACAATTAATTTCACAACTCCGGGTACTTATACTATCTCAGTTGCTGCTACTAATTCATTAGGAACAAATTCAAACACAAAGGTTATTTCAATAACTAGTTGCTCGGCTGCAGTTTTATGTGCAGATACAATTACTAACGTCACCGCAACAGGTACTTTAGGATTAGCTACTGCTGGTTCTGATACTGCAACTCCGGGTTGCAGCCCTAAAGCAGGTTACCTAATGGGTTCAAACTGTTATGATGACAAGGAAAAAGCAGAGTTTTTTGCATTTTCAAAATACAGCTCAATCACTTCACCAAAAATTAAAAGTGTTATTGTTATTTTCTACAAGGATGGTACAAGAGGAACAGGTGGAAATTCTGCAACTGCTGTTAACTTAAAACTTTATAACGGAACAATGGCTAGTGGTCCAACAGGAACAGCTACACCATTTGGTCAAGTAAATGCAAATATTGGAAATATTTTAGCTGTTACTGCAACTAATTCAGTTAACTACGTTGGATTACAACCAACAGTTTATACAAATCCTATCTTAAGACCATATAGATATATATATTTTACCTACTCCGGTAAATGCTCCAGCAACTAATGGATTCTTTGCATCTGTTACTATTCCTACTGCTGCAGGTGATACTGCTGTAATTATGGATGACGGAAGTCTTTTAACAGGTACTAACTGGGAATTATGGAGTGATAATAGCTGGCATAATCTTTCTACCGCTTGGGGTGGTTACGATGCAAGCATGGCAATTTTACCTGAAATGCAATGTGGTGTTACCGCAATCAATAAAAATTCTGTATTAGATGCTAATGTTAGCTTACACCCTAATCCATCAAATGGTTTAGTTAATATAGTTGCTACATTACCTAATTCTCAATCTTTAGAAATTTCCGTTCATAATTCATTAGGTCAGTTAATTTCTTCTACTAAACACACAGGTGTTACCAGTAATGTGTTTACAATGGATTTAAATAATTACTCTAATGGTGTTTATTTTGTAACCATTAATAATGGTGAAGAGAAGATCGTTAAGCGTTTAATCTTAAGCAAATAATCACTTATTCAATACTTTAAAAAAAGGCTCCAGTTTCTGGGGCCTTTTTTTATTAATACTCCATTGTTAAATTCAATAAACACAGCCATTGTTAAAAATTAAAACGAATTCAATAAAATAACGCCCTTTATACCACTATTTTTGGTAGGTACAATGGCAGCAGCAAAACGACAAGTAGAAATGAGTTTAAAAGAAGTAATTGCATTAATTACTTTATTAGACGATCCGGATGAAATTATTTACTATCAAGTAAAAGATCGCTTTGTTGTTCTTGGTCCGCCTGCTATTCCACATCTTGAAACAGCTTGGGAAAATAGTTTTGATGCTATCATGCAAAAACGCATCGAAACAATAATTCATACCATTCAATTTGAAGCACTGCAAAAAGCCCTCAAAAATTGGGCTAAAACAGATCAAGACGATCTTTTAAAGGGTATTATAATATTAGCACGTTACCAGTATCCTGATCTGGACGAGAATAAGGTCAGAAAACAACTAGCAACCATTAAGCAAGATGTTTGGTTAGAATTACACGAAGATCTTACTGCTTTAGAAAAAGTTAAAATTGTAAATCATGTTTTGTTTGAGATTCATCAATTTAGCGGCAATATTACTAATTATCACGCTCCACAAAATTCTTTCCTAAATAATGTATTAGAAAGTAAAAAAGGAAATCCGCTTATGTTAAGTGTGGTTTATCTTTTAATTTGCATGGAATTAAAAATTCCTGTTTTTGGAATTAATTTGCCTCAACACTTTGTTTTAGCTTATTTAAGTGAGGATGCTAATTTAATTGACGTGAATAATAAAACCCTTTCTAACAACATTTTATTCTACATTAATCCATTTAGTAAAGGTTTATTATTTAATCAAAAAGATATTGATCAATTTTTAAAGCAATTGAACTTAGATCTTGAGCCCAAGTATTATTTACCTTGTAGCAATATTGATATTATTAAACGATGTATTAATAACCTTATTTTCTCATACGAAAAATTGGGGTATTTAGAAAAAGTTGAGGAGTTAAAAGGTCTTGACGCTCAATTATAATTGAATTCAAAAAAAATGTTATTTTATTTCTTTTTTCTGAAAAATGGTTTACCTTTAATTAAAATTAAAAATCATGAAAAAATTATTATTAAGTCTTTCAATGGTTGCGTTCTTAGGACTTGCAGCGCAAGCACAAGAACCGGCAAAAACCAAAACTACAAAAAAAGAAGTAGTTAATGCTGATGGAACTACTACGGTTGTTGAAGAGAAATCAACAACAACTAATGAGCCTTCAAAAAATCCTGAGCCAAAAAAATCCGGCACTAGAATGGCTATAAACGAAAAAGGTTCTGGTAGTACAAAAGTAGCTCCTAAAAAAGAGGCTGTAAAGGAAGAAAAAACAGAAACTAAAACTACTCCAACTAGTAAACCTCACTAATCAATTTGGTCTAAAACAAAAAGGCTGTACTTATAAAGTACAGCCTTTTTGTTTTAGGTTAATTCTGTTTATAATGATACTTCTAATTTTTTCTCTTCTATTATTTTTTTAAGATTTAAAAGACCATAACGCATTCTTCCTAATGCAGTGTTGATAGAAACATTGGTAAAATCTGCAATTTCTTTAAAACTCATATCATAATAAGTTCTCATTATTACTACCTCGCGTTGATCTGCGGGTAACTCATTTATTATAGCACGAATACTTTTTTTGAATTTGATCGTCTCATCAATGTTTTTGTTTTCATCCTCACAAGGCAATGTATTAAACACGCTTATTTCTTCACCTTCTTCGTTAACATAAACAGGTACAGGAGGCATTTTTTTGATCCTTCTAAAATGATCAATGATCAGGTTGCGTGCAATACGTATAACCCAGGGTAAAAATTTACCTTCCTCATTATACTGTCCGCGTTTTAAGGTTTGAATTACCTTAAAAAATGTATCTTGAAAGATATCCTCTGCTAAAGCTTTGTTTTTAACAACAACCATTATAGAAGAAAAAATTTTTCTTTTATGTCGCATTAGTAAAACTGATAAGGATTCTTCGTTTCCGTCAATATAGAGTTGTACTAACTCATTATCATTTAATAATTGAATAGACATGTTTTTTACTGCTTTAGTTAAATTTAAGATGCAAGTAAATGTCTATTCGATCGGCGTTGGTTTTAAATGATTATGAGCAAATATAGTTTTTTTTAATTAATGGCTAAAATTCAAACGTTAAAAAAGGTGGATATTTGAGTGAAAGCTACTTTTTATTGAGCGAATGAATGTTTTTTTCAAAAAAAAGGGCATAAAAAAAGGGTAAGCTACTTCCATCGCACCGCTCAACCGCATACCCTTGCTTTGTTCCCAACCTGGGGGATTCTGTAGGAGCTGGTCGTGGAAGACTTACCCGTGACAAAATTAGTAATTATTTTAAGGATAGCTACTAATTAATTTATTTTTTTTAGTCTCTGTTATTCGAAGTAAATCTCCAGATATAATACACTAAAGTTGCAATAGAGCCTAATGCCGCAACAAAGTATGTATAGGCAGCCCACGTTAAGGCATCTTTAGCATCTTCGTGTTCTTGACTTCTTGTAATTCTTGAATTATCTAACCAGGCTAAGGCTCTTTTGCTCGCATCTACTTCAACCGGTAAAGTAATTAAACTAAAGATGGTTATTGCACTTTGTAAAATAATAAAGATCAATAACATTGAGTTTAGCATATTAGGCATGCTATACGCAGCAAATGCTAATCCTAAGGTTAAAAAACTCATTAAATTACTCGCTATTTGAACCACAGGAACTATTTTACTACGCATAATTAACCATTGGTAGGCAGTTGCATGTTGCACTGCGTGACCGCACTCGTGAGCAGCAACAGCAGCAGAGGCTATGTGTCTGCCATTGTATACATCGCTACTCAAATTAACTGTTTTGTCTAAAGGATTATAATGATCGGTAAGTCTTCCTTCAACACTTAAAACTTTTACATCATAAATGCCATTCTCCTTCAGCATTTTTTCGGCAATATCTTTTCCGCTAAGTCCGGAAGAGAGCGGCTCTTTTGAGTAATGAGCAAATTTACTTTTTAAGCGCGAACTCACCAGTAATCCTATTAGCATGAATACCCCGCTAATTATTAATAAACCTATATCGTACATATTATATTTTTAAACTAATATGGCAAATTAAATGCCAGTAATTTTTTATGCCAAATTAACACGATTAGGCGCTAAATCTAGAAAATATGGCATTAGTGTTAAACTCAATTAACAAAGCTTCTTTAGTAAGTTTAATATTTATTAAGCTTTGTCTTTATAACTTTGCATTAGTTTTATTGAAAATTTTATATGTCACAAAGACCTTTAATTTTAGTAACCAACGATGATGGTATTTTTGCACCGGGTATTACTGCCTTAGCTAAAATCGCCTCTAAGTTTGGTGATATTGTAGTTGTTGCTCCCGATAAACCTCAAAGTGGTATGGGGCACGCCATTACTATTAATTCTACAATAAGAATTCAAAAATCACATTACCATAAAGCATTAATGGAATATTCTTGCAGCGGAACCCCGGTAGATTGTGTAAAGATGGCTGTGAACCATATCTTAAAAAAGCGTCCGGATCTGGTCATTAGCGGAATTAATCATGGCAGTAACAGTTCTATTAATGTTATTTATAGTGGCACCATGAGTGCGGCAATAGAAGGCGCTTTAGAAGGTACCCCCAGTATAGGTTTTAGTTTATGTGATTATTCTATTGAGGCTGATTTTACACAAGCCGAAAAGTTTATAGAAAAAATAATAGAACAAACTTTAAAAAACGGAATGCCTAAAGGCGTTTGCTTAAATGTAAATATCCCCAAATTAAAGACAGAAGATATTAAAGGAATAAAAGTTGTTCGTCAGGCTAAAGCCAACTGGGTAGAGCGTTTTGATGAACGTAAAGATCCTTATGGAAGAGATTATTATTGGTTAACAGGCGAGTTCGTTAATTTTGAACCCGAATCGTTAGATACAGATGAGTGGGCTTTAAGCAACGGTTATATTTCTGTAGTTCCTACACAAGCAGACCTTACTGCACACAGTGTTTTAAAAGAATTTAATTTTAATTAAACATATGACTTGGATAAAACGTTTAGATAAAGTATGGATCGGATTTGTTATTGGTCTTATTTTTCCGGGTATAATTTTTGTGCTTTATTGGTTAATTTTTCATAGTTACATGAGTTTTCCTACTGGATTTTATAGTTATTTAATAGGATGACAATTATTAAGTAACGTAATAAAAATTTGTGGCATTGGTAATTTGCTCTTGTTTTACCTTGGCTTAAACAGAAAGATAGACAAGTTTAGCAGAGGAATTATTTTTAGTCTTTTAGTTTATGTGGCTTTAGTTGCATATGTAACTTATTATATGGAACACGCACTTAATTAAAATGAAGTACTATTTTTTAACCGGCGAACCAAGTGGCGATCTTCATGCAAGCAATTGTATGAAAGAGATCATGTTGTTGGATGATAAGGCAGATTTTGCTTTTACTGGCGGTGATCTTATGGAAACTTTAACCGGAAAAAAAGCAGCCATTCATATTAAGCAAATGGCCTTTATGGGTTTTATAAGAGTATTACAAAATATTTTTACCATTAAAAAAAATTTTAAAACCGTAAAGCAAGATATTTTAAACTATAAACCCGATCTTTTAGTGTTAGTAGATTATCCGGGTTTTAATTTACGGATGGCTAAATGGGCAAACGAAAATGGAATTAAAGTAGATTATTATATTTCGCCCACTGTTTGGGCCTGGAAAGAGGGGAGAGTAGAGATCATAAAAAAGTACACTAACAAATTATTTGTCATCCTTCCATTTGAGGAAGCATTTTATAAAAAGCACGATCATAAAGTTTATTTTGTTGGTCATCCGTTAATTGATGCAATTGAACAAAAAAAACCAACTCTAAAAAGTAAAGTTGATTTTATAAAAGAAAATAGTTTAACCGAAAAGCCAATAATAGCAATACTTCCCGGTAGTAGAGAGCAAGAGATAGAATATATGTTGGATATTATGATGGAGGTAACTAAAAATTTTAGTGACTATCAATTTGTGGTGGCCGGCACAACAAATTTGCCGGTAAGTTTTTACGAATCTTTAAAACGTTACAATATTAAAGTAGTATTTAATCAAACCTACGAACTAATGAGTTACGCTGAAGCAGGTATTATTAAATCTGGTACTTCTACTTTAGAAAGTGCTTTATTTAAATTGCCTCAGGTGGTTTGTTATAAAAGCGGCGCATTGTCGATTAAGATCGCTAAACTTTTAGTAGACGTTAAATATATCAGCTTGCCAAATTTAATAATGGATAAGCCGGTTGTAAAAGAACTCATTCAAAATGACCTTAGTGTAAAGGGAATATCTGAGGAGTTACATAAATTATTGTTTGATAAGCCTTACAGAACACAAATTATAAATGATTATACCGAATTAATTACTCAGCTGGGAGGCATAGGCGCCTCTAAACGCCTAGCAATTGAGT
Organism: Flavobacteriales bacterium; assembly: GCA_040382975.1. GTDB lineage: Bacteria > Bacteroidota > Bacteroidia > B-17B0 > Aurantibacillaceae > Aurantibacillus. Next base: position 1,141 of record JBEIEI010000104.1, on the reverse strand, counting down.
TGGTTAAAGATGCAGAAACAAAAAAATAAATTGAAAAAAAATATAAAAATAATAGCAAGCCTTTTAATTGGATTAAGTATTCTAATCACCTTAACCTCTTTTTATGTACCGGCAGAAAACCTGCAAATACGCTTATATGCCCATTTAAAGATCAACACACTGCAATTAAATGTAGTTTCAGGATCTTATAAAATATTAGCAGATGGAAATTCTATTGCCGACAGCGGCCTTGAATCAATCATTAAATTAACCTTAAAAGGCGATAGTATTCAATTAACGCAAAACGATAAAATTATTGGCAATTTTATTTATATAAAATTTGTTGGTACCGAAAACGAACAAATAAAAATTAAATTGATCAACCCCGATAGAAAGCCAAGGGTTTACGAGAATAATTTAAGCTTTAGTGTAAGCGAAGAATATATTCGCATAATTAACGATGTAGTTTTAGATAATTATATTGCAGGCGTTACAGAAGCAGAAGCTGGCTCAAGATCTAATTTGGAGTTTTATAAAGTTCAGGCAATTTTAGCCCGCACGTTTGCTTTAACTCATATCAACAAACATGTTGCCGAAGGTTTTAGTTTATGTGACCAAGTTCACTGTCAGGCTTATTACGGCAAACCAAAAGACCTTACTATTTTTAAAGCCATAGAAGAAACCAAAGGAAAAGTAGTGGTGGATGAGAATTTAAATTTAATTGTTGCAGCTTTTCATAGTAATAGTGGTGGACAAACTGCCAATAGCGAAGATGTGTGGGGTTCTAAAACAACCTATTTAAGAAGCGTTACCGACAGTTTTAGTATAAAGATGCCCAATTCTAAATGGGAACGAAGAATGTTAACGGATGATTGGTTAAGTTATTTAAAATTAAAACATAATTTTCCTACTGAGCAAGATGATGCAAAATCCATCGCTTTAAATTTTAAACAAGATCAGCGTAAGATATTTTTAGAATGCAGTAATTCGCGTGTACCGTTAAAAAACATTCGTCAAGATCTGCAATTAAAATCTACTTTTTTTAGTATTTCCGAAATCAATAAAGATAGCGTGTTGTTTAAAGGAAGAGGTTATGGCCATGGCTTGGGAATGTGCCAAGAAGGGGCCATGCGAATGAGCAAATCAGGTTATACTTACACAC
>JBEIEI010000103.1:0-10086 GCA_040382975.1 Flavobacteriales bacterium | reverse complement strand
GAGAAGGAAATGCCTAAAAGGAGTGTTAATAATAAAGTTGTTCTTTTCATTATAAAATATTTTGGCTAAAAGTATTAAAAAAATAGAAACCCTCCCAAGATTGTTTTTTATGATACGTTTGAGCTTTTTTTAGCTAATTTTGATTATCAAAGATTCGGTAAAAATAATTGTAATAAGTATTGGCTTGCTGGCTCTTGCCATACATTTTGGCAGTGTGTTTGTTTACTCAAAACCAATTGCCACTAAAAAACAAAAAGTGGATTTTTACGTGCAGGCCTATGTTTATCCCTACTTTCATCAAAACTGGAATTTGTTTGTTCCTATTCCGGACGCTAACTATAAATTATTTTGTGAGTTTGAAAATAATGGTAAACAAATTGTAGATGTTTTTGAGGAGATCACCATTCAACATCAAACCAATAGGCTAAAGGGTTATGAGCCATTAATTGTTGCCTTTTCAAACAGTTTCCACTTTTTTAAAAACACCAATAACTATTCTGCTATCCTAAACGGACCTATTAAAAACGATCTGAATTTTAGTATGATCGAGCATGCTGCTAAAAATTATTTGGAGTATACCAGGAAAATAAAACCGCAAAAAATAAAAGTGATATTGCTTTCACAGCAAACCACTACAAACAAACAAAAGATTTATTTTAATTAGTTTTTTATTGCTATTTTTAGCCTATGACCAAAGTAAAAAAAATTGATGTAGCACTGCAGGGCGGCGGTGCGCATGGTGCTTATTCGTGGGGAGTTATAGATAGATTGTTGGATGAGCCTAGAATAGAGATTGATGGCATTTGCGGCACAAGCGCAGGGGCAATGAATGGTGTTTGTACAATTTATGGCTTAAATAAAGGTGGAAGGAATTTAGCAAAACATTTATTGGTAAAATTTTGGCATAAAATTTCTGAAGCCGGAAAGTTATCGCCCCTACAGCCAAGTTGGTTTGATAAAATGATGGGTCCGGGTAACATGGATTATTCACCCAGCTATAAATTTTTCACCATGGCTTCCGAAAATTTATCTCCTGGGCAAATGAATCCGCTTAAGTTAAATCCGCTTGAAAAAATATTGAACGAATTGATCGATTTTGATGAGTTGCATAAAATGAGTCCGCCAAAATTATTTGTATGCGCTACAAACGTAAAAACATGTGAACCTAAAATTTTTGGTCCGAGCGAAATAACTTCTAAAGCAATTATGGCAAGTGCGTGTTTACCATACATGTATGCCGCAGTTGAAATTAACGGCGAATTTTATTGGGATGGTGGTTATATGGGCAACCCGCCATTATCGCCATTAACAGAGCATACCGAGGGAACTGATGATATTTTATTGATACAAGTAAATCCATTTAATACCAATACAGTTCCTTCGAATATTGAAGAAATTAAAGACCGGGTGAACGAAATAAGTTTTAATTCTTCGTTAGCATTAGAAATTAAACACATGGAATTTATTAATGATCTGGTGGATAAAGGAATTACTTTAGACGACAAATTTAAAAAAATAAATCTTCATCGCATTAGTGCCGATAATGCTTTGGGCGAATTTAATTTATCAAGCAAACTAAACACAAGTTGGGATTTTTTAATGCATTTAAAAAACACGGGCTACCAAGCCTGCGACAAATGGATAGAAGCCAATTACGACAATATTGAAAATAGATCAACATTCCATATTTAATTTAAATTATGAAAAGAAATTTTGTTAAGCCCGATTTTACTGTTACTACTTGGGAATTATTAAACCCATATTTTACCGAGCTTCAAAACAGAGCCATCAATTCTGTTAGTGAATTAGAAAAGTGGTTAAAAGATTACAGCGAATTAAGCGCCGTAATAAGTGAGAACATGGCATGGCGTTATATAAAAATGACTTGCGACACTGCGAATACTGAATTGCGCGATAGTTTCAATGATTTTGTTCAGAACATTGAGCCGAATATGTCGCCCATTGCAAACGACTTAAATAAAAAGATCATTGCAACACCTTTTAAAGATCAGTTAACCAAAGCAGGTTATGATATTTATTTACGTGGTATAAAAAACAGTATCGATCTGTTTAGAGAAGAGAACATCCCATTAAATACAAAATTGCAGGAATTAGAACAACAGTTTGGCGAAATTAATGGCGCGCAAAGCATTGAATATGCAGGAGAAAAAATGACCCTGCAAAAAGCCGGCGTATTTTTAAAAGACCTTAACAGAGCCGTGCGTCAGGAAGTATATGAAAAAGTACAATCACGACGCGCCCAGGATGAAGACGCGTTAAATGATCTGTTCACTAAATTGATCGAACTGCGTCATCAAGTTGCATTAAATGCGGGATTTAAAAATTACCGCGATTATAAACATCAGGCCTTAGCGCGTTTTGATTACACTGTGCAAGACTGTTTAAATTTTCACGAAGCAGTAAAATTGCATGCGGTACCTTTAATTAATGCGCACGATCAAAAACGTAAAGAGAAATTAAAATTAGATGATTACCGACCTTGGGACACTTCAGTTGAAGAAGAAGGCTTGCCGCCATTAAAGCCATTTAATACAGCGCAGGAATTAATTGATAAAACAATTTCATGTTTTAATAAGCTTGATCCGTTTTTTGGTGATTGTATCAATACCATGCAAAAAATGAAACGTCTTGATCTGGAAAGCAGATTAGGAAAGGCTCCGGGTGGTTATCAATATCCTCTATACGAAACCGATGTGCCATTTATTTTTATGAATTCGGTTGGCTTACATCGCGATCTTGTAACAATGGTGCATGAAGGCGGTCACGCTATTCATTCGTTTTTAGATTTTGATCTGGAGTTGGTAGATTTTAAATCGCCACCAAGCGAAGTTGCAGAATTAGCAAGTATGAGCATGGAATTAATGAGCATGGAACATTGGGATGAATTTTTTAAGACTGATGAAGAATTAAAACGTGCAAAACGTCAGCAATTAGAAGGCGTAATGGATACATTGCCTTGGATCGCTGCCATTGATAAATTTCAACACTGGATCTACGAAAACCCTAAGCACACAGTTGCAGACCGTTATAACGAATGGCAAAAAATTATTGCCGATTTTGGAAGCAGTGTAATAAACTATAAAGGATTAGAAAGTAATTTAAAGCGCAGATGGCAAGTACAATTGCATTTATACGAAGTGCCCTTTTATTATATTGAATATGGTTTTGCGCAATTAGGCGCGGTTGCTGTATGGCGTAATTATAAAACCAATCCAAAATTAGCTATAGAGAATTACAAAAAAGCATTGGCACTAGGCTACACGCAATCAATTCCAAAAATTTACGAAGCAGCAGGAATCAAATTTGATTTTAGTCCGGCCTATATAAAAGAATTGATGGATTTTGTAAAAGAGGAGTATAATAAAATATAAAAGCCCTCACCTTTTTTTGCCACTAATTGCACTAATTAACACAAAATAATTAGAGTAAAACTTTATTGAAATTTATTCTTTATCACTAAGTGAAAAGAATAATAATTTACACTAAACATTCGTGTTCTCGGGCACAGCAGCGAAGGCTATAAATAAATAATTTGTGAAATTCGTGTAATTCGTGCCTTGATTGGCCTAATTCTTTTCGATCATTTTCCCGTTCTCAAAAAATAGAGTACGTGATTTGAATTTGTTGTAAACGATCATATCGTGTGTTGCAAATAAAACGGCACAACCGGTTTCGCTTAATTTTTTTAATAGGATCAAAATTTCTTCAGAGGTTTCAGGATCTAAATTACCGGTTGGTTCATCGGCTAAAATTATTTCGGGATTATTTACTAAAGCGCGTGCAATGCTCACACGCTGTTGCTCTCCACCCGAAAGTTCGTGCGGCATTTTATTTTCTTTCCCGTCTAAATTCACTTGTTTAAGAACATCTAATACGCGCTCTTTTATTTTGGCTTCTTCTTTCCAACCCGTTGCTTTCATCACAAACTTCAAGTTCTCATAAATGTTTCTATCACCAAGAAGCTGAAAATCCTGAAATACGATCCCTAATCTTCTTCTTAAGTATGGAATTTCTTTTTGTTTAAGATCATTCAAGCTGAAGCCACACACTTTTGCCGTGCCGTTATTTAATGTTAAATCGCCGTAAATGGTTTTTAAAAAACTACTTTTTCCGCTTCCGGTTTTACCCAGCAAGTAAACGAATTCACCTTTCTTTATTTCAACACTCAAATTGCCAACAACAGGTCGTTCGTCCTGAAAGATCGTTACGTTTTCAAATTTTATCAGTTCACTCATAGTTTAAATAAACTTCTAAGTTAAAGGGATTGTAACTTTTATTCTAAAAAGAGTTATTCCAATATCAACACACTAGGGTTAATAACTGCATAGGCACAACAACAAACGGTAGCCCAAGGCAAAGTAAATTTAGTGTGATAAAATTTTGTCAATTTTAAATTAATGAAGCACATAATAAAAATAAGTGCCTTGGCACTCTTTGTAGTTTTTAGTTCCAATTTTTTTGGACAAAGAACTGCAATTTTTACAGATAAAGACGCCCTATACAAGCAGGGTTTAGACCTTTTTGATAAAAAACAATTTGTGCAGGCGCAAAAAAGCTTTAACGATTATGTTATAACAAGCACATCAAAGATCTTAAAAACCGATGCGATCTATTATTCGGCAGCCTGCGCTATAGAACTTTTTAATAAGGATGGCGAATGGCAAATGAAGCAGTTTGTGCAAAAGCACCCTGAAAGCAATAAGATCAATAACGCTAATTTTTATTTAGGAAAATCGAATTTTAGAAAGAAAAAATATCCTGAGACAATTGAGTTTTTTGAAAAAGTAGATATTTATAAGTTAGATAAAGACCAATTGGCAGAGCTTTACTTTAAACGCGGTTACAGTAATTTGGAGGTTGGACAAGACACAAAAGCGAAAGCAGATTTTTACGAAATAAAAGATGTGGATAATAAATACGCTTTTCCGGCAAATTACTATTACTCACACATCGCCTACAAAGAAAAAAGTTACGAGATAGCGCTGCAAGGTTTTAATCGTTTAATAGGTAACGAAACTTTTGGAAGTGTTGTACCTTACTACATTACACAGATCTATTTTATTCAGGGAAAATACAATCAGGTTGTAAAAGAAGCACCGGCACTTTTAAATGACAGCGCCAACATTCAAAAAGAGAGCGAAATAAACCGAATGATTGGCGAGAGTTATTTTAATTTAAAAGATTACTCCAACGCTTTAGTGTATTTAAAGAAAACAGATCTATCATCCGGCAACGCCCACGGGAGCTATGCCTTAGGATACTGTTATTACAAAATCAATGATTGCACCAATGCTGTTCTAAATTTCGAAAAAGTAACGGCAGATAAAGATACTTTATCTCAAAGCGCCTGGTATCATATGGCAGATTGTTATTTGAAGTTAGGAGAAAAAATTAAAGCTAAAGGCGCATATTACAGCGCCTATCAAATAAATTTTGATAAAAAAATTGCTGAAGATGCTTTATTTGGTTTTGCTAAGTTGAGTTATGAATTAGATTTTAGTCCTTTTAACGAAGCGGTTAAAGCGTTTTCAAAATATTTAAAAGAGTATCCTAACTCGGCACGAAAAGAAGAGTGTTATAATTTTTTAATTAATGTTTACTCAACAACAAAAAATTATGACCTTGCTATTAAGAGTATAGAAGCGCTGGAGAGTATTGATCCGATCTTAAAAGTAACTTATCAAAAATTAATTTATTTTAAAGGCGTTGAACATTTTAATAATAACGATTTGACTAATGCGGAAAAAGAATTTAAAAAGTCATTGCAACAAAATTCTGATCTTAAATTAAACGCATTAAATCAGTATTGGTTAGGTGAGATCTCTTTCATCAGAAAAGATTATACTACCTCGATCGATATCTGGAAAAAGTTCCAAATAATGGATGGTGCAACGCAGTTAAAAGAATACGACCTTAGTAATTATGCATTAGGATATTCTTATTTTCAGCGCAAAGAGAAAGAAGATTTTACCAACGCAAATATTTCGTTCAGAAAATTTTTACTGACCAAAAATACCTATGACGAAAATAAAATAACAGACGCTCATATTAGAGTAGGCGATAGCTACTTTATGAATCGTGATTTTGCACAAGCTTCAGATAATTACAAAATTGCCATTGCAAAAAATAAATTAGATGTGGATTATTGTTTATACCAAAAAGCCTTATGCGATGGTTTAAATAAAAATTATGCAACTAAAGTAGAAGAATTAAAAAAGATAGAATCGCGTTACCCCGGCTCTAACTACCTAAGCGCCGCTTTAAACGAAATTGCTGAAACGTATTATAACAACTTAAAGGATCAGGAAAACGCGATCGTTTACTACAATAAGATCTTAAAAAATTATCCTAACTCATCTTTTACACCTAATTGCAACGCGCAACTTGGTAACATTTATTATGAGCGTAAGCAGGACGACAAAGCCTTTGAGTATTTTGACAAATTTGTAAAATACGATTCAAAGAGTGAGTCGGCAAAAGACATTTTAGATATCATTAAAAAGATATTTACCGAAAAAGGTAAGATCGATGAAATGGAAAAATATTTTGTGGCTTTAGGAAATCCGCTGTCAGAGAACCAAATTGAGAAAGCCACTTATTTGGCTGCCTACGACGCTTTTTACACTCAAAAAGATTGTGATGTGGCCATGCCAAAGTGGGAGGCGTATATTTCGAAATTTCCAAATGGTAAATATATTAACGAAGCACAATTTAGTAATGCAGAATGTGCTTACAATAAAGGTTTATTTGAAAAAGCCTTACCGGGTTATTTATTTGTGATACAAAAACCACGCGGACTTTATAGCGAAGTAGCGCTTACAAAAGCATCGTATTTATATTACAAGGATAAAAAATATCAAGAGGCTTTACCTTTGTATTTACAGATGCAGGAAATAGCTGAATCACCTGTAAACAAAAGCCTTTCCAAGTTAGGTGCAATGCGTTGCGCATTTTACTTAAATCAGTTTGAAACCGCCTTAACAGAGTGTACAAAGGTTTTAAATACCGAAAAACTAACACCACAACAAACTACTGAAGCAAAATACATCAAGGCAAAATCATTATTCGAAACTGCACGTTACGATGATGCCATGCTAGAGTTTAAGGCTATGACAAAAGCTTCAAAGAATGTTACAGGAGCAGAGGCGTATTATCATATTGCTAAAATTCAATACACGAAAAAAGATTACAAAGAGGTTGAAAAAACGATCAATAAATTAATTAGCTACGAATACAGCAATGATGATTGGAATAACAAAGGGATGTTGTTGTTAGCGGATGCATACATGGCTAAGGGCGATGACGCTGATGCGCAAGTTATTCTAGAAACATTAATAGATAACAAACCAAAACAAGAATACATTGATGAGGCAAAAAAACGTTTGGATATTATAAAAGCAAAGGAAGCTGAAAAAGCCGAAAAGGAAAAATTAAATCAAAATATGGATATGAAAGTTCGTTTTAATGAAAGCGAAAAAGATTCTTCTATAATGCAGGAGATAAAATTTGAAGCAGAAACTCCCGCTGTGCCGTCTAATACAACTAATATTCAGCAACCAAAATAATAGCATTACATGAGTATAGCAAACATACAGCAAACTAAGCAGGCAGAAAAAGAGTCCTTACTAACCAAGCGACAAAAAAGTCAAATAGAATGGTTATTGATCATTTTAATTGTTTTGTTTTACGCAGCTGCCAGTATGGCTCAAACAACGGGTACTGAGCAAATTTATAATGTACCCAGCGAATTTCAGCCAACCATAAAGGATGCTTTAAAATTTTCGGATGTGCCGGAAATAAAAGATACTGTAAAAAGAATCCAGAATATTAAATATGGCATTACCAGTGTGCCATTATTTCCAAAATATCAGGTGCAGCCTATTGCGCAGGCAAAATTGCAAAACGAACCTTTAAATAAATTATACCATTCATTGTTAAAAGTTGGTTACGGACCAATTTACAACATGCCTTACGGCGAATTCTGGATCGGTAACACACGCTCTCGCGCCATGAATTATGGCGCACATTTAAAACATTTTTCTAGCACGGCGCACCTTGAGGATGTTGGTTATAGTGGTTATAGTGATAATGAAATAAATATTTTTGCCAAACAATTTTATAAGAAACATACTTTATCCGGCGATTTTGATTACGAACGTAACGTCATTCATTACTATGGGTACGACACTAGTTTAAACAAATTAGAAAATGATTTTACTCGTCAGCGTTACCAATTTATTCAACCCAAATTACGATTGGTGAGTCATTATACCGATAGCACGCAAATTAACCACGACCTGGGTTTAAGTTTTTATAATTTACAGAATTTAAATCGTGAAGCTGAAAACAATATTAAGTTCAATGCTTTAGGAAGCATGTTTATTAATAAAGAAAAACTGAACGTTAATTTCCTTACAGATTTTTATAATCACAAACAGGCTAACGACACTTTAAATGATCTTATTGTGAGTATTAATCCTTCATTTGAGGCAAACGGCAGTGCATGGCATGCAGATATTGGATTAACAGGAACCATAGATAATTTTAAGAATGCAACTCGCTTTTATTTTTTTCCAAAACTAAACGTTCATTACAATGTATATGAGAATATGATCATTCCTTATGCCGGCCTGAATGGCGGGCTAATAAAAAATAGTTTCAGGAGTTTAAGCAACGAAAACATGTTTGTAGATACAACACTTCGATACGTGAACACAAATAATAAGTACAATGCTTTTATAGGATTAAGAGGAAATTTAAGCAGCAAAACTTCGTATGATGCAAAAGTAAGTTATGCGCAATATGACAGTTTGCAGTTTTTTGTTATTGATTATAGCGGATCAAATCAGGTTTATAATCGTTTTAGTGTGGTGTATGATAATACAACTTTACTAACCGTTGGCGGGCAATTAAAATATCAGTTTAAAGAAAAATTAAATTTAATTGCTAAAGGGAATTACTACATCTATAAAACAAAAAATTTAACCCGCGCTTATCAAAAACCCGATTTTGATCTGACCTTTTCGGGAATATATAATTTACAAAGTAAAATTATTGTAAAAGCCGATCTGTTTTTTGTTGGGCAACAATGGGCACAAACACAAATAACCGATAACAATGGCGTAGCAAGTTTAAGTCCTAGGCAATTAAAGGGTTATGTGGATGCAAATTTAGAGGCAGAATACCGTTACAGCAAAATGTTAAGTTTCTTTGTAAAGTTTAATAACATTGCCAACCAGCGCTACTATAAGTGGGATCGTTATCCAAGCCAACGCTTTAACTTTATGTTTGGAGTAACGTTTGTGCCTTTTTAGCCATCACTATTTCCCAAAAAAATCCCTTATATTTACTATTTAAACAGTAAATTATTATGGCACGTTTAAACGTTTTAAAAACTTATAAAATATATATTGGCGGACAGTTTCCTCGCACCGAAAGCGGACGCTATTACGAATTATTAAATAAAAAAAGCGAAACTATTGCTAACGTTTGTTTATCGTCTCGCAAAGACTTTAGGAATGCAGTTGTTGCTGCACGTTCTGCATTTGGCGGATGGAGTGGAAGAGCTGCTTTTAATCGCAGTCAGATCTTATACCGAATTGCAGAAATGCTTGAGGGAAGAAGAACACAATTTGTAGAGGAGTTAGTTCTGCAAGGCGTTTCAAAAGTAGCTGCAGAAAAAGAGGTAGTTCAAAGCATTGATCGATTAGTGTATTATGCCGGCTGGTGCGATAAATATTCTGCTTTATTTAGTTCTGTAAATCCGGTTGCCTCATCACATTTTAATTTTTCGGTGCCTGAACCAACCGGTGTTGTTTCTGTTATTGCTCCTGAAAATTTGGGTTTATTAGGTATTGTAAGTGTTGTTGCGCCAATTATTTGTGGCGGCAATACCTGCGTTGTTTTAGCATCAAACAGTTTGCCATTAAGCGCAGTTACGTTTGCTGAAGTGCTTGCCACGTCTGATCTTCCGGGAGGAGTGGTAAATATAATAACAGGCACTTCAAAAGAATTACACAGTCATTTTTCTTCGCACATGGATGTAAATGCAATCGTAAATTGCAG
>JBEIEI010000102.1:0-10110 GCA_040382975.1 Flavobacteriales bacterium | reverse complement strand
GCAACCGAATCGTTGATAAGAACTTTAAGTGATTTTAAACATGAGAATCTTATTGAATTAAAAGGAAGCAATATTTCAATTATAGACATTCAAAAACTAGAACTTTATATTAAAAAATATTTTTAATGTAGTTCTAGGGTCTATTTTATTCGCTGCGGTATTTATTAGCTTATTGCATAAAAAGGTCTAGATTTTCATTAATCCAATGATAACAATCATATTTTAATCTGATTAGGGTCATTAATAACGACTAGTTCCATTTCTACTTTTAGTCAACGTTTTGCCTCAAGTCCTTATGCTAATAAGCAACTTTTAAATTAGAGGTAAAACTATTATATTTGAAATAAAAGTAAAATGGAAATTATTGATCAATATCATGAAATCGCTGGAATTTTTATTGCACGCGTATTTTTAGGCGTTCTTTTCTTTTTTCAAGGCTACGATGCTGTTTTTAACATAAAAGTAAGTGTTGTTATTGATACCTATCAGAATATGTTTGAAGGAAAAAGAATGCCAAGGTTATTAATAGTTTTAGCTTCTTGGTTTACCACGTACACTGCCCTTTTTTGCGGCTTTCTTTTAATATTTGGTCTTTTTGAATATGTTGCTTTAATACTATTAGGGATAAACCTAATTACAGCTGCTATTGGCTTTGGACTTAACACGCCCATGTGGGACTCTAAATATGTATTTATTAGATTGGTTTTGATATTACTTCTTCTTCTTACTCCTCAAGATTGGCACGCATGGTCTTTAGATAATTTAATTTTTAAACCCTAGCTGTTTTAGCATTTATTAAACTAAAAAATAGTATCATGAAAACAATTCTTGTTCCTACTGATTTTTCAAATATCTCAAAAAACGCTATAAATTATGCTGTTGAGCTTGCAAAATTAACTAAGTCTAAAATTATTTTGTTTCATGCATTTTATGTTCCGATCGTAACAACAGATGTTATGGTAATCCCTCCTATGGAAGAAATTGAGGAGTCTAACTTATCTGTTTTAAAAAAAATAGAAAAAGCAATTTATAAAAAACACGGAAAAAAGGTTATTGTTGAATGCAAATGTAAATATGGATTTCCTGTAGATGAAATAAATCAATTTGCAAAAACAAACAAAGTTGATTTGATCGTGATGGGAATGCACGGAAGTGGCGAACTTGCCGAAAAACTTATTGGCAGCACCACCACCTCTCTAATTCGAAAGTCGGCTTGTCCGGTTTTGGCAATAGATAGAAAAGTGAAATTTAAGCTCATTAAAAAAATTGCTTTGGCTTGTGATTATGAGGCGATTGCTAATACTAAGATCTTTGAACCGTTAAAAGAAATTGTTCGTCTTTTTAAGTCACACGTAAACGTAATAAATATTACGCCTGTTGATGAGAAGCTTCCACCAGTGAGTAAAGCTATTGCAGGCATTAAGCTAGAGCACGCGCTTGAAGATGTTAATCACACTTTTTGGTTTGCTAAAAACGAAAATGTAGTTAATGGCATTAATGATTTTGTTCGCGAAAAAAAGATGGATTTGGTTGTAATGATTCCTCGCAAGCATTCGCTATTAAAAAGTATTTTTAATGAGCCCGAAACCAAACGAATTGCATTTCATACAAAAGTGCCTTTATTAGCTTTGCACGAGTAATGTTTATTCTTGGCTTAATAGCCTTAATGTATGGTTATCACATTAGCAGTTTTGTTTATTAGAAAAACTAAAAATTTTGAATCGAACTTCTTTATATCCTTATTAAAAACAAATTATGAAAACAATTATTGCAGGTACGGATTTTACACCATCTTCAATTAATGCATGTAAATATGCAGCCATGTTAGCAAACGCACTTAAATGTAAACTAACGATTTTTAATTTATTTGAGGCTCCTGTCATCCATTCCAATATGGGACTTTATGGAATTTCTTATACCTCTCAAAGAAAAGCCAGCGAAAAGAAAACAGATAAACTAATAAATGAAATTCAAAAATCATTTCCTAAGATTAAGATAAGTGAGATCGTAACAAGCGGAAGTTTTAACTATGAATTAGAGAATTTTGCAAGTGAGCATCAAGTAGAAGCTATGGTTATGGGTTTAGCTGCCAAAGATCGTATATCTAAATTTATTTACGGAAGCCATGGGGTAAATATTGCAGGTAAAATTGAATGCCCTGTAATTATTGTACCCGAAAAATACACTAAGCATAAATTATCCTCAGTTTTAATGGCAGTTGATAATAACGAAAAACTCGCTAAATCATCACTTACCGGATTCGAGAGATTTTTGAAATTAACTAAAGCGAAATTAGACCTTGTGCATATAAGAACTAAAGATGAGCTTTTTCACCCGCTTACTTTTAAAATGACAATAAATAGTAAAAAACTACCAATAGAAATTATTAAGGCTAAAGATATTGAAACCGGCATAAAAAAGAGTTGTTCTACTGCTAAATATGATCTGGTAGCTATCATCAGTAAAAAACATTCAGCTTTTTATAATTTTTTCGCCGAGTCAAATACCAAAAAAGTGGCATTTGTTGCTAAGGTTCCCGTAATTTCAATTCACGAATAATAAATTCTTAAACAGGTACATGAAATCTACAGTTCTACAAAAATTTTTAACCGAAACAGGCGATATTGCTCGTTTTAGTGGAAGATTTTTTATGGAGGTATTTAAACCAAGGTATGAGTTTGCCGAATTGCTCCGACAATGTTTTTTTATTGGATATAAATCTTTACCGTTAGTTGCAATTACTGCGTTTATAATGGGTTTGGTAATTACTATTCAATCTCGTCCAACACTTGTGGAGTTTGGTGCCGAAGCTTGGTTGCCTAAAATGGTATCGGTTTCTTTAGTGCGCGAAATTGCTCCGGTAATTACCGCACTTATTTGTGCAGGAAAAATTGGTTCTGGTATTGGGGCCGAACTTGGATCTATGAAAGTTACTGAGCAAATTGATGCGATGGATGTTTCAGGAACTAACCCGTATAAATTTCTTGTAGTAACTAGAGTTATAGCTACTACCTTTATGATACCAATTCTTGCTGTTCTTGCAGATGCTATTTCGCTTTACGGCGGTTATTTAGGAACGAATATCCGCGGTGTTTGTAGCTGGGATCTATATTGGAATCAGGTTTTTGATACACTTACTTATGGCGACGTTATTCCGTCTATTGCAAAAACTTTTTTATTTGGATTTGCTATTGGAATTATTGGCTGCTACAAAGGCTTCTATTCAAATAAAGGAACCGAAGGCGTTGGTCAGTCGGCAAATTCTGCAGTAGTAATTTCTTCACTTTTGGTGTTTATATTGGATCTTCTTGCTGTTCAAATAACCGATCTTTTAAATTTAACATGATCGAAAAAGTAAATAACGAGAAAGTTGGAAATAGTATTACAGAGCAAGAATCTGTAATTGAAATAAAAAACGTCTTCAAATCTTTTGGAGATAATCAGGTATTAAAGGATTTTAGTTTTGATCTTAAGCAAGGCGAAAATGTTGTTGTGCTTGGAAAATCAGGATCCGGAAAATCGGTTTTAATAAAATGTATTATTGGTTTGATCAAGCCAGATTCGGGAACCATAAAAGTGTTCGGACAAAACATTCCCGATCTTAATCGTGAAGAATTAGATAAAATCAGAGTGAAGGTTGGATTTCTTTTTCAAAGTAATGCCCTTTATGATTCTATGACCGTTAGAGAAAATTTAGAATTCCCCCTAAGGCGCCATTCAATAAAAACAACAAAAGAACAAGAGTATAGTTTAATTGTTGAGGCTTTAACCAATGTTGGTCTTGCCGATACTATAGATAAAATGCCTTCCGAACTTTCGGGTGGAATGAAAAAAAGAATTGCGCTTGCCAGAACGCTAATTCTTAAGCCTGATATTATTTTATACGATGAGCCAACAACAGGACTAGATCCAATAACTGGAAAAGAAATTAGTAATTTGATGAATGAACTTGCAAAAAAATACAATACTTCTGCAATTATAATTTCACATGATCTAAATTGTGTGAAGATCGTTGCGCAAAAAATTGTAATGCTTATTGATGGCAAATGTTATGCGCAAGGTACTTACGACGAATTAAAAAACGCAACCGATCCAAAAATTAGACACTTTTTTGAATAAAAATTATGGCAGCACAAGACTCTAGAAACTTACGACTAGGTATATTTGTAATTGTTGGTACAACATTGCTAATTACTGCTCTATATATCATTGGCAGTAAACAAAATCTTTTTGGCTCAACTTTTAAAATTAGCGCACAATTTAACGACGTTAATGGGTTAATGAAAGGAAACAATGTGCGCTTTGCCGGAATTAATGTTGGCACTGTTGAATCTGTAAACATTATTGCTGATACCTCGGTAAACGTTATCATGATCATTGAGAATAATGCTCAGCAATACATTAAAAAAAATGCATTGGCAAGTGTAGGTACAGATGGATTAATGGGAAATAAATTAGTTAATATAAATTCGGTAAATGCCGAAAGCCCCATTATTGAAGAGAATGATGTGTTGCAGAGTCTTAAGCCTATTGAAATGGATCAAATGGTTAGAACCTTAGATGTAACCAACGAAAATATAAAGGTAATTTCTAGTAATCTTAGAAATATTACAGATAAAATAAACAGCAAGAATAGTTTATGGAATTTATTGATGGACACCATTGTTGCAGAAAATATAAAAACAGCAGTTGTAAATATTAAACTAATGAGCAATCAAGGCCTATACATTACAGGCGATCTTAAGGGGATTACAGATGGAATTAAAAAAGGAAAAGGTACCATAGGCGCACTTGTTACAGATACAATTATTTCTTCAAGCATAAAGCAAACAGTTGTAAAATTGCAACGCATCAGCGATTCAGCCGCAATTGTTACCGGCGACATTTCTCATATTATTCGTAAACTCAACCAAGGTAAGGGTTCGGCAGGTATATTATTAAATGATACTAACTTGATCTATAATCTAAACAAGGGTGTAAAAAGTATTGACAAAGGTGCCATCACTTTAAATGAAGATCTTGAAGCATTAAAACATACCTGGCCTTTAAAAAAATATTTTAAAAAACAGAGTAAGAAAAAGAAGTAGAGTGGTGAAAAACATTTGTTTTTGCACTTACTTTTACCGGAGAAAAATAATTTTGAAAAAAATAGTTAGGTTACATGGGTAAAGATATATTTATTACAAAGGCTTCCGGAGAAAAGAGTAGGTATTCTGAAGAAAAAATTCGCACCTCTCTTAAGCGCGTAGGCGCAACGGATGAACAAATAGATCCTATAATTAATGAAATATCTTCTAAGCTTTATGAGGGTATGCCTACTAAAAAAATTTACCGACTTGCTTTTAATTTACTCCGAGACGGACCTCGTCATCTAGCAGCTAAATATCATTTAAAGCAGGCTATTATGGAGTTAGGACCTTCAGGATATCCATTCGAAAAATATGTTGGCGAAATATTAAATCGTCAGGGATACAAAACAAATGTTGGCCAAATTATGCAAGGGCATTGCGTAACTCATGAGGTGGATGTAATTGCCGAGAAAGAAAATGATTTTATTTTGATAGAATGTAAGTATCATAATTTAAGAGGTGTCTTTTGTGATGTAAAAATCCCATTATATATTTATTCGCGGTTTAAGGATCTTGAAAAACAATGGCTAACAGATCCAAATAATGGAACAAAAAATCATAAAGGGTGGTTAATAACCAATACCAGATTTTCTAGCGATGCTATTCAATATGGTACCTGTGTTGGTTTAAAATTAATTGGTTGGGATTATCCTATAAAGGGATCCTTAAAAGAACAAATAGACAGTTTGGGATTATATCCTATTACCTGCCTTACCTCGTTAACAAAAATCGAAAAACAACGTTTACTAGATATGAAGATCGTTTTGTGTAGCGAGATCCTCCAGAACGAAACTTTGCTTGCTTCTCATGGTGTTAAGCTTTCACGAATTAGCTCAGTTGTAAAAGAAGCACAAAAATTATGTCAGCCTTAACTGTAAAAAAAATATTTACAATTAAATCGGTCAACATGTTTCTTATAAAAATATGATCTAAAACTTTTTTATTGTTTTATAATCACGTTCTTTGTAAAGATCATGTCGCTTTTTATAACCTCATTAAATTCCGGAAGTAATGGTAATTGTTATTATGTTGGTAATAATAACGAAGCAATTTTAGTTGATGCAGGAATTTCTTGTCGCGAAACAGAAAAGCGTATGCAACGTTTGAGTTTATCGATGGAAAAAGTAAAAGCTATTTTTATTTCACACGAGCATTCTGATCATATAAAAGGCGTATCAGTTTTGTCTTCTAAGTATAAACTACCGGTTTACATCACACGTGAAACGCTAAAACAAAGCAGATTGTTTTTAACGCAAGATCTTATAAGATCATTTGATCCTCATCAAGAAATAGAAATTGGTGGGCTTTCTGTAAAGGCATTTCCAAAATTGCATGATGCCGCCGATCCTTATAGTTTTATTGTTTCAGGAAACGGCGTAAAAGTTGGCGTGTTAACGGATATTGGTTCTGCGTGCGAGCATGTTATAGATAATTTTAAAGATTGTCACGCAGCTTTTTTAGAAGCAAATTATGATGAAGAAATGTTGGAAAAAGGAAACTATCCTTATTATTTAAAAGAACGGATCGCCAGCAATAAAGGCCATTTATCCAACAAACAGGCGTTAGAGATTTTCATGCAGTATAAGCCTGAGTTTATGAGCCATTTGATCTTGTCGCACCTTTCTAAAGATAATAACTGCCCACTACTCGTTAAAGAGTTATTTTTAAAACACGCTGCTCAAACACATATTGTTGTTGCCTCACGTTTAAATGAAACTGAGGTTTTTACCATCACCAAAAATAAAATCAATTTAGTTTTAAAACCTAGCGTGCAAACCTCTTTGTTTTAATTTTTCCTTTAAAAAAGGCGTAAAAGCAATAAGCAAGCCTTGTTTCGCATTGTTTAGCAAATAAAAACAAGCTCAAATTTCGTTTATAACTTAAAATTTAATTACTTTTAATGTTCATATTGAGAGCTATTCTTCGCATAGTAATTTTCTTTTTTTTGATCTTCGCTAATGAGCTTAGATCGCAGACCGTTCCATTTAAGCAAAATTTAAAATGGGGGAATAAAAGAAAATGAAACTGTGATCATAAAACCGGTTTACGACACTATTTTTAATTTTGATTTTACCGGTAAAGTTTGTTTAGCTTGTTTTAAAGCCAGAGGGGTGTCGGCAAATAAATTCATTAAAACTTATACAACCGTTTATTCGTGTAATTATTTAAATAAAAAAGGCGAAACATTAAAAATTAAAACAGACGAAGAGGATACATGTAGTATTTTTTCAC
Source organism: Flavobacteriales bacterium (assembly GCA_040382975.1). Classification (GTDB taxonomy): domain Bacteria; phylum Bacteroidota; class Bacteroidia; order B-17B0; family Aurantibacillaceae; genus Aurantibacillus. The sequence goes on along the minus strand of JBEIEI010000102.1, from coordinate 2,749 downwards.
TTGGAAAAAATGCAGTTAAACAATTTAATGATGATCAAAAGTATTTTGTATTAAGTTCAAAAAGTAAAAAGTATTTAGTTAGTAAAGATTTTACTCAGCCAATTTTTAAGGGTTACCGCGAGCTGTATTTAAATACAGAACCAAAATTTGTTATTGCTGAAATAAAAAACGAGGTAGGAATTTCGTATAAAGGATTAATTGATCTAAACGAAATTCAAGTTGTTCCGTTTTTGTATTCAGGAATAAAAATAAATCCCATAGATTCATTAATTGTGGGCTGTAGCGCAGGGCTTGGTAATAATGGTGATGACGACATTTACGATTATACCGGCAAAAAGCTTACAAGCTATAAACGCCATATTGATATGGCAACAAAAAACTTTGTTATTCATAAAATCTTTGAACCAATGGAATATTATATACTTCTAAATGTGAAAACAAAAGAAGAAACAATTTTTAACGCCGACGAGATTCTCCCAAACAGGAAAGACGTGGTGATGATTAGAATTAAAAACGACTGGTTTACTTTTGATCTAAATTCTAAACAAAGAAAACCATTCCAAAAGTAAAAATTTAATATTAGCTTAATATGAAAAAAATTAGAGTTGCAATAAATGGTTTTGGAAGAATTGGAAGAGTTTATTTGCGTAATTGCATTAACAATTCCCTTATAGACATTGTTATTATCAACGATCTAACAAACGCGAAAACCCTTGCGCACCTTCTAAAATACGATTCTATTCATCGAAAATTTGACGGAGAAGTAAAGGCAGAAGGAAATAATTTAATTATTAACGGAAAAACAATTAAAGTTGTTTCTATAAAAGACCCCGAGAGTTTGCCGTGGAAAGAAAATGATATTGATATAGTAGTTGAATGTACCGGGCATTTTTTAGATAAACAAAGTGCTAATAAACATATTATTGCGGGCGCAAAAAAAGTTGTGCTCTCCGCTCCTGCAAAAGATGATGATATCAGATCTGTTGTTTTAGGTGTAAATGATTCTGTTTTAAAAGCCGACGATGTTATAGTTTCAAATGCTAGTTGTACAACAAATTGCGCTGCACCTATGTTAAAAGTGTTAGATCAGTTTGGAATTGAAGAGGCGTACATTACAACAGTGCACTCTTACACGAGCGATCAACGCATTCATGATGCGCCGCATAAAGATCTTAGAAGGGCAAGAGCTGCTGCCATGAGCATTATTCCAACTTCAACCGGTGCAGCAAAAGCAATTACAAAAATATTTCCGCATTTAGAAGGTAAAATAGGCGGCTGTGGCATGCGGGTTCCGGTGCCTGATGGATCATTAACAGACATTACCTGTGTTCTCACAAAAATTCCAACAGTAGAGGAAATTAACAGCGCCTTTAAATTAGCTTCTCAAACAAACCTAAAAGGAATTTTAGAATATACAGAAGATCCTGTGGTAAGTGTAGATGTTATTGGCAATTCTCACAGCGTTTTATACGATGCCGAGTTTACAAGCATTGTTGGTAATCTTGTGAAGATAATTGGCTGGTACGATAACGAATGGGGTTACAGCAATCGCCTGGTGGAGCTAACTCTTAAAATGGGAAAATAATTTCGATCTTACCTTAAATTTTTTATTCTTGGTCTATCTAAATTATAGAAGATCTATTTTAATTCGCAAGTATATTTTTTTTCGCCTTTAGTTGTAATAATTACCGAAAGATTAAATGAAGAAGCTGGAACAGAAGTTAGCAGAGTTTCGCTATAAGGTTCAGTATAACTAATGCAATTGTTTTTTGCAGTTCGTTTAGTCACTTTTTCTATTTTTTTATCAATAGATTGTGTTTCGTTAATGTTTGTAGCAAATGATGTGTCGGCTAATGGTATAGGGAATCCCGGTAACAACATAAGGTCTGCTTTTCCGGTGGTTGTTGAAGTTCCTGTTTTAGTTACTGTACAAGAACAGGTTCTGTCTTTCTTACATGAAAAAACAGTTATTGCTATTACTAGAATAAAATAATAATTTTTCATTTGAATAATTTTCTTTATTCAAATATAAAAAAAATAAATAAGTTATTGAACTAAAATAGTTTTTGAAATAACTGTTGCCATATTAAACCAACCAACAGCTTTTGTTTTTGCACCGCTTGGGGTAGTAATATTGGTTCTTACGTTTTCGGGCGTGGTTGCTAATAAGCCACCAGTTTGTATTTGGGCAACAGCCTGAATTAAAAAGTTATTTGTTTCTCTAGAGATAGAATGTATTTCTACTTTGCATTTATCGCCAAGTTTATAACGTTCAAATCCTAAAAAAATTGCGGGTGGCGTAAAGGCTAGAGTGTCGGCACCGCCTGCATACGTTAATTCTGCGCCTGTTCCATCTATACAAGTATTTAAGTCCGAAGGTTCGGCAAAAAGTGTATCGTTTCTAAACGTTTTAATTAGGTAATAATCGGGATTATTATCAACCTTATCTCTTGCTCCCAAAAAACATTCATAATAAGGTTTAGCGGGTCCAAAGCCACCGTCACCCTCATTATATATAGCCAGTATTGTGTCTAAAGAAGCAGTTCGCTTTTGCAAGAATAGTGATCTATCAGTGCTTCCATCAATTGTAACATTTAATTCATATTGTTGTCCAACTTTTGAGATCGTATCTGTTGTTGCAAGAGGAAAAACATAATTTCCGTTGGATGTATAATTAAAAGTGTAATCAGTATTTGTAGTAAGATCTTTTAAGATCACCGATGCATTAGTTACCGGAGCAGGTTCACTG